>JAKLQL010000319.1 GCA_022013395.1 Acetobacterium sp. | reverse complement strand
CGCTTTCTAATATTTTTTCCTGCTTGCCCATACACCGGTCAACCCGTTCCAGACTCCAGTCAGCCAAAGCGCCGGGATCTTTGCGAAACATCCCTTCGCCGGAACAGGGCGCATCCACCAGTATCTTATCAAAACTTTCGTAAAAGGAATCGACCAGGCGCTCGGGAAATTCATTGGTGACAATGGCATTGGCGATCCCCATCCGTTCCATATTGGTGGATAGGATCCCGGCCCGCGTATTGACCAGTTCATTCGCTACCAAAACGCCTTTTCCCTGAAGTTTTGCTCCAATTTGGGTGGATTTCCCGCCTGGCGCCGCACAAAGATCCAGCACCCAATCTCCGGGTTTTGGGGCCAACACCTCAACCGCCGCCATCGCTGTCGGTTCCTGAACATAATAAAGGCCAGCATAATAATGGGGATTTTTCCCTGGCCGCACCTCATGATCAATATAAAACCCTTCGCTACACCAGTTCACACCCTGGGTTTTAAACGATAATTTATTTGCCAACGCTGTCGGCGACAGTTTGAGGGTATTCGTTCTGATTCCTTTACTTTCCGGCTGGTCATAAGAGTCCAGCAGACGCTCATAGGCTTCGCCCATAAGATTTTTCATTTTCTCTTTAAATGCTACTGGTAATTCCATGATAATCCCCATTTTTCCCACTGATTATTTTTTATCAGTACCCTTGTGTTACCCTAGCCGATTTATAACAATACTTGTTTTATTATACGTAAAGCCCCTGTCAATTACAATAAAATTGTCAAAATAACTAAAGAAAAACACCAACTGTCCGTGTTGGTGTTTTTCTTTAGTTTAATTTATGATTGCTGGTTTTTCTATTTTTTAGGTTTTGCAAAGATCATTCGCCCGGCAGCGGTTTGCAAAATACTGGTTACTAAAACTGCGGCAGTGGTTCCAATATATTTCTTGCCATTTTCAACAACGATCATGGTTCCGTCATCCAGATAGGCTACGGCTTGGCCATTTTCTTTTCCGCCTTTTACCAGGAGAACCTTCATCTCTTCCCCGGGCAACACAATGGGTTTCACAGCATTGGCCAACTCATTAATATTCAACACGTCAACCCCTTGAACCGTGGCAACCTTGTTGAGATTATAATCATTGGTCAGAATTTTTCCCTTTGTGGATTTTCCCAGCTTTACCAATTTTGAATCCACCTCATGGGTATCTTCGAAATCTTCTTCGGTAATTTGAACTTCAATTTCCAGATCCGTCTGAATTTTGTTTAAAATATCCAGTCCCCGACGGCCCCGATTTCTTTTTAATTCATCCGATGAATCGGATATCAACTGGAGCTCATTGAGCACAAATACCGGGATCACCAATGGGCCTTCAATAAATCCGGTTTTGCAGATATCAAAGATCCGTCCGTCAATAATCACACTGGTATCCAATAGTTTGGGGATGGCAGCGCCCTTCTTTTTTGTGGGCCGCTTTTGTCCAACCGGCACGTTGGCATCTTTTTCCCGTTTGGCACTCTGAAAAGCCATCAGGAGTTCTTCCCGTTTTTTAATTGGTAATGAAAAGCCAATGTATCCCAGCACAATGTAGATGCTGATGGTCAAAATTCCTCCGATCCAGGGAATTGGAATCTGCGAAAATGCAAAACTGATGAGCATTGCAATGACCAGACCAATCACCAAACCGCCGATGCCCAAACCAATGTCGATAAGCCGGACATTTTCCATACTGGTCTCAACAATTTTTGATAGCTTTTTAACGCCTTTGAGCATAAGCGGGAATAGAATGAAAAAAATAAGTCCAAATAAAACAATGAGGGCTGCATAAAGAATAAATTGCAATTCTGGGCTGAGATTTATTTGCATTGTTGTCAGAAGCCAGGTATTTGTCAGCACAACGTTAGCCAAGGCTACCCCGACCAGGGTTCCAATAACTGCAAATGACACTCTAAGTATCTTTTGTATCACTATCTTCACCTCCTTTCATGGTATTTCCTTTGAATTATAGCACCCAATTCTTAAGATTACACTATTAAATACAACAAAAGGCGTGAAATTCACGCCTCGCTATGTACTGAACTATTAATCAACTCTAAAATTTCATCTTTATCTTTGTCTTGAATTAAAACCATTTCGCTGACGATGAAGTTTCTGGCATTATTCAGCATCTTCTTTTCTCCGGTTGAGAGGCCTTTTAATCGATCCAATAGGATTAGATTTTTGACAACTTTAGCCACTTCAAAAATATCGCCGGTCTTCAGCCGTTCCAGATGTTCCCGATACCGACGGTTCCAGTTTTTTTCCATTTCATCCATTGGTAATTTCAGCGATTCAATCATTTCATCAATTACTGGCTGGGTCACAATGGTTCTTACCCCAATATCATCAACTTTATCAACGGGAATTAAAATCTGCAAACCTTCGGATACGATCTGCATGATATAGTAAGGTTTTATTTCTTCAAATATTTCTCGTTCTTCAATTGCTTCAATGATACCTGCTCCGTGCATCGGATAAACAATTTTATCCCCAATTTTATACATTTCAACCACTCCTATCATCGATTCTCGTTATATTATAACATATAAAAAAGGAATAAGCCTTTTATTTTATAAAAAACTTATCCCCCTGTCAATATTTATTTAAATAATCATGGTTAAACTGATCCGTTTTCGCTTTTGATCCACCGATAGCACCTTAACGGTTACCACATCGCCCAAAGAAACCGCTTCCGATGGGTGCTTAATATAACGGTCGGTGATCTGTGAAATATGCACCAACCCATCCTGATGGACGCCAATATCCACAAAGGCGCCAAAATCAATGACGTTTCGGACCGTGCCGATGAGTTCCATATCCACTTCCAGATCACTCATCGATAGGACATCAGATCGCAAATGGGGCTTAGGGGCATTCTCCCGAGGATCAAGCCCCGGTTTCTTAAGCTCTTTAATAATGTCATAAAGGGTCGGAATCCCAATTTCCAGTTGCGCTGCCATTTCGGAATAGTTCATGTCGTTAAACAAATCCTGCTGTTCCCGGGTTCCCAGTTTTTCTTTCTTAATACCCTTCAGTTTTAATAGTTTTTCGACACTTTTATAGGCCTCCGGGTGAACGCCGGTATTATCCAGAATGTTATCCCCATCATCAATCCGCAAAAATCCCGCGCACTGCTCATAGGCTTTGGCGCCCAGACCTTTGACCTTCATCAATTCTTTTCGGCTTTTAATCGGACCGACGCTATTACGGTAATCCATAATATTATTGGCAATGGTTTTATTGACTCCGGCCACGTATTTAAGCAACGCCACCGATGCCCGATTGACGTTAACCCCAACGTTATTTACCGCATCCTCGACGGTGGCTTCCAGCACCCGTTCCAGTTCTTTCTGATTGACGTCATGCTGGTATTGACCAACCCCGATGTGTTTGGGATCTATTTTAACCAGCTCCGAAAGGGGATCCTGAAGTCGTCCGCCAATGGAAATGGCCCCCCGAATCGAGACATTGATGTCCGGATATTCTTCGGTCCCCAACTCAGAGGCTGAATAAACCGAAGCGCCAGCCTCATTGACGACAATATATTGAACCGGGACCGTCGTTTTTTTAATGGTTTCGGCGACGAACTGTTCTGATTCCCGGGAAGCAGTGCCGTTACCGATGGCGATGATATCGACCTGATGCCGTTCAATCAGTTCCAGGAATTCTTTTTCCGCTTTTTCGGCCTGGCCCTTGCCAAAGGTCGGATAGATGGTGGTGTAGTCCAGTACTTTCCCCACCTTATCGAGAATCGCAATCTTGCAGCCAGTTCGGAAGGCCGGGTCAAAGCCCATCGTGACTTTTTCTTTAAATGGCGGCTGCAGCAGCAGTTTTTTGAGGTTAAGGGCAAACATCTTAATGGCCCCTTCTTCGGCTCGTTCTTTTAAAGCGGTGCGGATTTCCCGCTCAATCGCTGGTGCAATCAGCCGGGTATAACTGTCCGCAATTGATTTTAACAAATAGCTTGACGGCTGGGCTTTAACCAGCTCTTTTTTTAAATAGGCTTCAATTTCTTCGGGGGGTGCCAATAGTTTAACCGAAAGGGCTTTTTTCTTTTCGCCCCGGTTAAGGGCTAAGATCCGGTGATCCTTGATGGTTTTAATCGCTTCGGTGTGGTCAAAATACATTTCCAGTTCCGGACTTTCCTCTTCTTTGCCCTTGACCACGGTGGATTTAATTTGTCCTTTATCATAAGTGCTCTTGCGGATCACGCCCCGGTAGGTACCATTGTCCGAAATAATTTCGGCAATAATATCCATCGCCAATTGTAAGGCTTCTTCGGCGGTGGTGATTTCTTTTTCGGCGTCAAGATAGTTAAGAGCCGCTTCGCTCAGTTCGGTTTCGGTCAGCTTTTGTTCCATAATCTGCAGCGCCAGCGGTTCCAGTCCTTTTTCTCTGGCTACCGAGGCCCGGGTTTTCTTTTTTTGCTTATAGGGAAGATAGAGATCTTCTACTTCCTGAAGGGTTTGGCTTTTTAAAATGGCGGCCTTCAGTTCTGGGGTCAGCTTGCCCTGTTCCTCAATGCTGCCAGTAACCTCTTCTTTTCGTTTTTCTAATTTTCTTAAATATGTTAAACGCACATCCAGATCCCGTAAAAGGGCATCACTTAAATTTCCGGTTACCTCTTTTCGGTAACGGGCAATAAAGGGAATAGTATTCCCCCCATCGATTAAATTGATGGTATCTTCCACCTGTTGGGGGCGTATTGAAAATTCTTTTGCTAGTTGGTTAATCATCTGTTCCACAAAATTCTCCATTTCTTAACTTTTAAATTAAACTCATTTATCTTTTATT
>JAKLQL010000318.1 GCA_022013395.1 Acetobacterium sp. | reverse complement strand
TTAAAAGCACATTGTATTCCTGAAATTCAAAAAGCAGAATATAAGTACGTTTGTTTGGTGTAGTACTTAGACACTCAATTACAATTTTTTGAAGAGTCTTATGGCTTTCTAATCGTTCTAATGCTCCACGATTCTTTTCCCTTCCTTGAGCTTGACCAACATATAATACATCAAACTCATAAGTCACATCTTTTTCATACAGCAATTTTAAAACATCATCAACGTCAATGATAATCTCATCTTTGCCTGGTGCCTGGCATTTAGCAGTGAATAAAAACAGTTCAAAATCGAGATTTAAAATTGATTATCCAAAACTGAAAATCTATTATATTGTTGAAAAATATTTAAAAATAGGTATATCTGAAACTGAATTTGAAGGTCAAGTGCTTAGAATCTATAATCGGGAAAAAACAATCTGTGACATTATTCGATATGAAAAAAAAATGGATAAAGAAGTATTTAATAAGGCGATTCGAAGCTATGCAACAGACTCAAATAAGAATGTGGGAAGGCTGATGGAATACGCAAAACTGATGAATGTTGAGAAAAAAACGAAAATGATCATGGGGATGTGGATGTGATGGTAAATGTTCAGGGACTGCTTCAAAAATTAAAAGAGAAATCCAGAAAAGAGGGGATTTCTTATCAGTTTATGCTCCAGTTGGTCTGCCAGGAGGAATTCTTGAGGCGACTGGCAAATTCAAGATATCGAGAAAATCTAATTCTTAAAGGTGGGTTATTCATTTTTGCATAGTGAGTTTAGCAGCAGGCCGACGATGGACATTGATTTTTTAATGAAAAATTTGTCAAACGACCAAACTGAAATGTTAAAAGTCATCAATGACATTGAAAATATTGAAACAGATTATCGCTTTATTGAGTTACGGGTAAGATCAATAATGAATATAACAGAACAAAAAGACTATCATAGTATCAGGATCAAAATGGTGGGTGTTATCGCCAATACTAAAACACCATTCGATATTGACATTGGCATTGGCGATGTCATTGTACCAGATGCGGAAAGTAGAAAAATTAGCGTGCA
Source organism: Acetobacterium sp. (assembly GCA_022013395.1). Classification (GTDB taxonomy): domain Bacteria; phylum Bacillota; class Clostridia; order Eubacteriales; family Eubacteriaceae; genus Acetobacterium. The sequence continues at coordinate 62 of JAKLQL010000318.1, read as the reverse complement.
GATCAGTGGGTTTGAATCACCAAATATTTTGACTTATTCTCTTGAATCAACAGTTTCTGAGA
>JAKLQL010000317.1 GCA_022013395.1 Acetobacterium sp. | reverse complement strand
TGGGACAGATTGAAAAATTGCCCCAGGTATCGATCATTAAAAACAAAAACTATGAGATTCTTTATCTAACCGAAACCATTGATGAGTTTGTCACCCAGACCCTCAGACAATACGAGGAAAAAGAATTCCGTTCAGTATCCAGCCAGAATCTGGGCCTGGAAGCACCGGAAGAAGATGAAAAAGACGATACCGGTGAAACTTCAGAAGTCGATGAAAAATTGCTGGAAAAGATGAAGGAACTCATTGGGGATGAGGTCGTTAAGGTTAAAACCACCGCCCATTTAAAAGAGGACGTCGCCTATCTATCCACTGAAGGGGATCTGTCCATTGAAATGGAAATGACCTTAAACACCATGCCCCAGGGCGGCGATGTGAAAGCCAAAAAAGTATTGGAAATCAACAAAAACCACCCGGTCTATGAAAAACTGAGAACTTTTTATGAATCCGATGATGAGCAATTTGCCCTCTATACCGAATTGCTTTACAACCAGGCCCGACTGATTGCCGGCTTACCGCTTGACGATGTGGTTGCTTTCACCAAAAATATCAGCAAACTGATGTAATTAGGCGTTTGTTTCAGATACCGTACCGACCAATTGTTAATCTGTTGTTTGCTGCAGAATCGGACAGGCTATCGCCGTGTCCGCTCTGATGCAAACAACATGATGTAACAATTGTCGGTACTGCGTTATTGCTTTTTATTGCAACAACTACTGAAAACCCCAATGCCATCCTTAACGGATCGGTGCTGGGGTTTTAATGTTGATTGACAAGATCAATTCCTTTTGATAAACTATCTAGCGGAAGGTATAACAGGATGATTTTAACAATTGAAGTAGCTCGAACAATGAGATTATCGATGAGACATTGTTTTGAGCCTAAAGATAAAGTGTAAAACTTTTATTCTCATCGGTCTAAGCGCTAGTTTGGTATAGCATTGCTATACTTTATTTTGGTGCGCTTAAACCGATAACCATATGAAAAGTTTTAAGGCCATGACGCAATGTTCGTTATGGCCTTTTATAATGACAGGGAGTCAATATAAAGGTGACTCTCTGTTTTTATTTTGTGAATTTATTTAGTAGAATTTATATAGGAGAAATATTAATGGGATTATTGGACGTAGTAAATATAACACATTCGTTTGGCGATAAAATATTATATCAGGAGGCTTCCTTTGAACTGTTCAAAGGTGAGCACATGGGGATTGTCGGGCGAAATGGGACTGGGAAGACCACCCTGCTAAATACCTTGATTGGCGAAATCATTCCCGACGGCGGGGATATTCGCTGGCAAAAAGGCATCAAGGTTGGTTATTTGGATCAGCATGCCAAAATTGATCAGGACATAACGGTTTTTGACTATCTGAAAACTTCTTTTCATGAACTTTATGAAACAGAAGCCCAGCTGACAAAAATTTATGAAAACATGGGCAGCGATTGCAGCGAAAAAGCCATGAACCGAGCCGCAGATCTCCAGAGTTTACTGGAAAACTCTGGCTTTTATGAACTGGAGAGCCGCATTTTAAAGATTGCCGACGGTTTGGGGATTACCGCGCTGGGGATGGACAGCATTCTGGAAAAACTGAGCGGGGGACAGCGGGCCAAGGTCATCCTGGCTAAGCTACTGCTGGAAGAACCCAATGTGCTGCTTTTGGATGAGCCCACCAACTTTCTGGATAAGGAACATGTGGAATGGCTGACCGATTATTTAAAAGCGTATGAGGGAACCTTTCTGGTGATTTCCCATGATTTTGATTTTCTGGACAAGATTACCACCTGTGTTTGCGACATTGAGTTCTGCACCATCAAAAAATACAGCGGCAACATTTCCAAGTTCATTGAGTTAAAAGGCCTGAGACGGGAAGGCTACATCCGAGAATTTGAAGCGCAGAAAAAAGAAATTAAAAAATTCGAAGACTATATTTCCAAAAACAAGGCTCGAGCTTCTACTGCCAGTATGGCCAAAAGTCGGCAGAAACAATTGGATAAAATCGATCGGATTCCACCACCGGAACTGGTGCCAAAACCTAATTTCCGATTTACCTCGCTGCATATTTCAGCTCAGCGATCCTTGAGTGCCAAAGATCTGGAAATCGGCTATGATTATCCGCTGTTAGGAAAACTTAATTTTAAAATTGAATCGGGTCAGAAAACCGTCATCACCGGGTTTAACGGGATCGGCAAATCGACCTTGCTTAAAACCTTGGTTAAACAAATTCCGGCGATTTCCGGGAAATTTAAATTTGCCGATAACATCAAAGTTGGCTATTTCGAACAAGACCTGAACTGGGAATATCCGCAACAGAACCCCATCCAGGTGGTATCAGACGTCTATCCCAAGCTGTCTCAGAGCCAGTTGCGACGGTATCTGGCGCAGTGCGGTTTAAAGGCAAAGAGTATGCTCCAGGGGGTATCCACCTTGAGTGGTGGGGAACAGGCCAAGGTTAAAATCTGTATTCTGATGCTGACCCAAGCAAACTTTTTAATTCTCGATGAACCGACGAACCATCTCGATGCCGATGCCAAAGAGGTATTAAAAAAAGAACTGATCAAATGGGAAGGCAGCCTAATTCTGGTATCCCATGAGGCGTTGTTTTACGAAGATTGGGCCGATGCGATTATTAATATTGAGGGTTAACAGAGTTGTAATATATAATCAAGCCAGAGGCGGTCCATTTTGTTTAAAATGGGCCGCTTTCACGTTTCAGAATTTTTTAAAGGACCAGCAATAAATAATATCATCAAAATAAATAAGACGATGTCTTTAAAAAAAACTTAACATATGTAAAAAACCCGGCTATAATAGAGTCATACAGTTTTATTTTTTAATTTAATTTAAATATTGCAATCAAATAATGAAATGAGACATGCGTGAAAATACAATTTTTAAATAGAGAACGTATTAATGACATATTAGCCAATCGATACGATTATCCGCTGACCATCGTTGAAGCGCCCATGGGATATGGAAAAACAACTGCCGTCCGGAATTTTCTAGAAATAGCAGCGATTAAGCCCATTTGGATAACATTTCAACATGAGCGTGGTTTTATCGATTACTACTGGAATAAGTTTTCGGACGAAGTCAGCAAGTATAATCAAATTAGTGGCGAGACATTAAAGCATCTTGGTTTTCCGGTGGATGTCCCCCAGATGGATCAGGTGGTATCAGTTTTAAGTGATATGGTTAACGATGAAAAAATAGTGCTGGTGTTGGATGATTACCACCTGACCAATAGCGAACCGCTGAATCGCCTGGTGGAGTTAATTGTCTCTGAACGAATCGAAAATTTTCATCTTATCCTGATCACCAGAAATACGATTCACTTAAACAGTGCCGAATTAGTGGCAAAGGGTTTTTGCCAATTGCTCACCCAGGATTTGCTGAAATTCACAGAAGTTGAAGTCCGGGATTATTGCCTGCTGATGATCGAAACGATATCCGATAAAGATCTGAAGAAAATTAGTGACTACGCCGGGGGATGGATCACCCTGACGTATATGCTACTGCTCGGTCTCGAAAAAGGGATTCCGGTGGGGATGAATATGACCATTGACGAGCTGATCAACCAGACGCTTTTTGGTGTTTATGATGATGCGATTCAGAATTTTCTGATTGCGCTGTCGATTATGGACACATTTACGGAAGATCAGGCGCAATTTATTACCGGAGAAGAAAAGGCAAGCCTGATTCTAAGTCAGATCAAAAAGGAAAACTCCTTTATCTATTTTGATGAACTCAATAAAACCTATCAAATTCATTATGTGC
>JAKLQL010000316.1 GCA_022013395.1 Acetobacterium sp. | reverse complement strand
CAAAAAAGTTTCTAAAAAAGCTGTGATTAGAAATAAGGTAAAAAGACGAATAAAAGAGGCATATCGTCTTAATGAAGATTCTTTTTCAAAGGGTTATGATATTATTCTAATTGCTAAGGAATCCATTAAAGAAGTGCCGTATAGTAGTTTGGAAAAATCGTTAAAACATTTGTTTTATAAGAAGAATCTCATGAGGCCATAGGATGTTAAAAAAATTCCTAATTTTGATTGTTAGAGGATATCAGAAATTCATTTCACCTCTTTTAGGAAATAATTGTCGTTTCAGTCCCACCTGTTCACAGTATTTTATTATGGCCGTCGATAAATACGGTGTAGTAAAGGGAAGTTATTTGGGTGGAAAGCGCATTCTTAGATGCCATCCTTTTAATCCCGGGGGATATGATCCCCTTCCTTAGATTAAATTTTAAGGAGAAAAACTTTAAGGAGTTAATGAATGGATTTTTTATACCAGATCTTTGGTTGGATACTTTTCCATCTTTACAATTTTATTGGAAGTTATGGAATATCCATCATTGTGTTCACGATATTAATGAAGGTTTTATTACTGCCGCTTAATATCAAACAAACCAAGTCCATGAAGGACATGCAACGCCTTCAGCCGGAATTACAGAAGTTAAACAAAAAGTATAAAAATAACAAAGAAAAATTAAATGAAGAAACTTTAAAGCTCTATAAGACCTTTAAAGTTAATCCGGCCGGTGGTTGTTTACCACTGTTATTACAATTTCCAATATTAATTGGATTATACCAAACCTTATTGCATCCAGAAACCTGGGTGTTTGTCAATGGAACAATCACCAATATTGATATGTCCTTTTTATGGATTCAAAGTTTAAGTAATCCTGATCCATATTATATCTTACCGATTTTGGCAGCATTATTTACATTTATTACTCAGAAGTTTACGATGGCTTCGTCCCCAACAACCAATCCGGACGATCCTAATGCTAAAACTCAAAAAATTATGCTCTATGTCATGCCACTGATGATTGGATATATTTCCATCTCCATGCCGGCAGGGGTTGCACTTTATTGGGTCGTTCAAAATGTCTTTACGTTTGTCCAGCAATTTATCATGATGAAGATGCCTCAACCAGATTATTCAATTGAAGAAGCAGAACGTCGGGTTCGTGAAGCCGAAGAAGAACGAAAAGCTGAATTAGCGGCAAAACGGGCGGCAACAAATCCCAATGCCCAAAATGCCAATAAAAAAGATAAAACGGATGAGCCTAAAAAACCGTTGACGCGACCAGCTTCAAATAAAAAAATACACAGTTCTAAATCCTATCAGCCACCGGCTGAACAACGCAAAAAACCATCAGTTGAAATTCCCGAGCGCGATGAAGCTCAGGAAGAAGCCTATCAAAAAGCCAAGGAACGTTATGATAACAAGTAAAAATGATGACTGAAAGCTAAGGAGAGGGAAAATGAATAAGACAGTAACGGGTACTGGTAAAACCGTAGAAGATGCTATTAACCATGGTTTGCAACAGCTTGGTGTGACCAAAGAACAAGTTGAAACAAATGTATTGCAAGTACCAGACAGTGGGTTAATGAAGATTTTTGGAAAAAAAGAGGCAATTGTTGAGGTGTCACTCATTAATAATCCTGAACAACGGGCCCTTGATTTTTTAAATGATGTGCTTAATGCCATGAAAATCAACTGTAAAATTCAAACCCGTCTTGAAGACAAAGTATTATTCATTGATTTGGAAGGTAAGGATATGGGTGTCCTGATTGGACGTCGCGGTCAAACCTTGGATTCTCTTCAGTATTTAGTAAGTTTAGTTATCAACCGACAGCACGAAGAATACGTTCGGGTCATTCTGGATACCGAAAATTACCGGGCGAAACGCGAAAAGACCTTAGAAGATCTGGGTGAGAAAATGGCTAATAAAGCGGTTTACTATCAAAAGAAAATGCTGCTTGAACCGATGAATCCCTCAGAACGACGTGTCATTCATGCCAAGCTTCAAAATCACGAGAAGGTCTTTACCTTTAGTGAAGGTGAAGAACCCTATCGTCGGGTGGTTATCCAACTAAAAGATAAAAATTAAATAGTTTAGGGGCGCTTTACATTTTAGCTTTAAAGTTAGACTGTAAAGCGTCTTTTTTTATGGGAACCCTTGTCAGATAAAGGGTTTTATTATATTATTAGAGATTAGGAAAAGATTATTGAGTCAGGAGAAAAAAGTGAAAGTCTTATTACAAAACGAGGATACCATTGCAGCGGTAGCCACCGGTATGGGTGGGGCTGGGATTGGTATCATCCGAATCAGTGGCGATCAGGCCGTGGAATTAGGGAATAATCTTTTTGTTAATCCCAAGGGAAAGACACTAAAAATAGCAAAAAGTCATGAATTAATTTATGGAAAAATAATCGACCCAGAGACGCATAAAGATATCGATGAGGTGCTAATTTCAAAAATGAAAGCGCCGCACTCCTATACCGCCGAAGATGTCGTTGAAATTAATTGTCATGGCGGCATTGTACCGATGCGGAAGATATTGAAATTGGTGATTCAAGCTGGTGCTCGTTTGGCTGAACCCGGTGAATTTACCAAACGGGCCTTTTTAAATGGCCGGATGGATCTGACCCAGGCGGAAGCCGTCATTGATATCATCAATGCCAAGACTGAAAAGAGCCTGGAATACTCAGTGGCTCAACTGGAAGGACGTTTATCTCAAAAATTGGAAGAGTTAGATGGAACCCTCATTGAGATCTTATCGCATATGGAAGTCAACATTGATTATCCCGAATATGATATTGAAGAAATATCTTATCATTTTGTTAATACCCAGATTCTGAGT
>JAKLQL010000031.1 GCA_022013395.1 Acetobacterium sp. | reverse complement strand
TTTAGATTTATTTCTTCAACAAGCACATAAAAAAGCTGTCGCATCCATCCATTAACGGGCTGGTATAGGTATAGGCCTCACCGTTTTTATCTGGTACGATCTTTAAATCAGGATACTTGTTTAATATCTTGTTTATCTGATTTTCATTTTCATCTTTATTAATGGTACATGTTGAATAAAGCAGTTCGCCGCCGGGTTTTAAATATCGGACCACGTTTTCAAGCAGATTCGCCTGAATCTTGACCAATTCTTTTCGACCTTCTTTGGTACTGTGGTACTTTATTTCCGGTTTTCGTCTGATTACCCCGAGGCCGGTACAGGGGGCATCCAGCAATATTTTATCATAACGCATTTCATCTGCTTTCAAAAAAACGCAGCCATTCTGATCTTCGAGCTCGATATTTGTACAACCCAGCCGTTTCATGCTCTGTTTTACGAGATTTAACCGACTAGCAAAGACATCTCGTCCGATTATCTGGCCTTCATTATTCATCAGCTGGCTCAGATAGGTGGTTTTTCCGCCTGGTGCCGCACACATGTCCAATACTTGATGACCCGGCTGAGGATTAAGTCGCTCAACAGTGAGCATGGCAGCCTGATCCTGCATCATAAAATGACCTTCACGATACAAATGTGAATTTTCAATGTTGTTTTCAAATACACCCAGGTTTGTAAGATGTATCGCACTTGGTGACAGTGTGCCAGGAAGTGCTTCTACCCCAAAAGCCTTCAAATCCAGAATCAATTGATCCCGAGACGTTTTTAGCGTATTACAGCGGATGGTAAAGGGCGGTTTTTCATTAAGCATGGGAATAATGGTCTCCGCTTTTTCGACGCCATATATTTCGTAATATTTATGAACAATCCATAGTGGCACCGAATATCGGATAGACAAAGCTTCTTTTTCATTATCCCAGTTTTCGAATTTAAATTCTTTACCATCTTTTTCAATTTTTCGCATAATATTTCTCAGCACCCCATTAATAAACCCTTTAGCTTGAGGTTGTATTTCAGCGGCTAAATTGACCGATTCGTTAACAATGGCATAGTTGGGGATCTTATCCAAAAAGTAAATTTGATAAATGGCGATTCTTAGTATTTCACTAACCTCTTTGTGGAGTTTATTCACCGGCCGGCTGCTTTGCTGTTTGATAATGTAATCCAGATACATCTGGTTTTGCAAACACCCATAAACAATGTTTAAATAAAGACGGCGGTCTTCATCTTTTAGGGGATGGTTACTAAGCACCCGTTTAATCTCGAGATTTGAATAGGCACCGTCATAATTGATTTTCAAGAGCGTTTCTAAAGCTTGTTTGCGAATATTCATCAGTCTCTTGAACCTCTCAAAATAACAAGACGAAGCAGTGTTAACAATGACATCAGGGCAGCCGCCACATAGGTAAGTGCTGCTGCTTTTAAAACTTTTTTAACCCCGACTTCTTCTCCTGGCTGGATCAGATTATTGTCAACCAGAGCAGCAATGGCTCGTTTACTGGCATTAAATTCTACTGGCAAGGTGATCACGCTGAATAGCAATGCGAGCGAAAACAAGATGATCCCCAAATCCATAAACATCACTCCCCAGGATGATTGAGCAAAGAAAAAACCCAAAATAAAAATAGGCCAGGCCAGATTCGAGGCAAATCCTGTAATTGGCACAATAAAGCTTCTGAATCGCAGTGGCCAATATCCTTCGGCATCCTGAATGGCGTGTCCTGTTTCATGAGCAGCAATCCCAACTGCGGCGACACTGGCTTGCTGACCAACACCGGATGATAATCGCATAACTTTATGTCTAGGATCATAGTGATCGGTTAAATTTCCTGCGACATTTTCAATGTCGATGGTATTTAAACCATTGGCATTTAATAATCTCCGGGCAGCATCAGCACCAGTCATACCATTTTTGGTAGCGACTTTACTATATGCTTTATAAGCACTGCTCACCTGATGTTGGGCATAGGCTGCAAATATTACACCTGGAATGAGTAGCAAAAAAGTCATATCAAAAGGTACAAAAAACATAGCTATTCCTCCTTCTATCGTAACTCAATTTATTCTATCATAGTATCCTAAAGAACTGCTTAGACTAGTTTAAAATTGTTCCGATTTCCATTTTTTTACCGCGCAAAACAATGGTTGTTTCCATTCTTTTTTTTCCGGGAATTTGTATTTCCCCAATTTTAATTGCACTATCATTAGTTTTTACAATCAGTCCCTCACGGTCGCTGGCGACCAGCAACGTTCCTGGCTCTTCATTACCGGTCCACAGAACAACCTCTGGTAAAAAACATTTAATTTTATCTTCCTGATAGATCATATATGCTCCTGGCGTTGGATCCGTTCCATTCATGAGCGCTAATATTTCCCGACTGTTTTTTGTCCAATCAATGTGCCCAGTGTTCTTGAGTATTTTTTCTGCATAGGTCACTAGAGCTTCATCTTGAATGATCGGTTTGATTTTATCATTTAATAAACCGCTCAATGTGGTGACTAATAAAGCTCCTCCTAGAACAGCTAATTCTTGGTAGAGACTTGCAAACGTCGTTGTGTCAGTAATCGAACATTCTGCTTTAGAAAGCATCTCACCGGTATCCATCCCTTCGCTCATTTGCATAATGGTTATCCCGGTTTTAGTTTTACCATCAATGATCGCGCGTTGAATCGGTGCCGCGCCACGGTATTCTGGCAACAGCGAACCATGAATATTTAATGCCCCATAGGTTGGCATCTCTAAAATTTCTCTTGAAAGCATCTGACCATATGCGGCGACGATAAAAATATCGGCTTCATAACTTCTTAATTGTTCAACAAATTCGGGATCTTTCACTTTTTCAGGTTGTAAAACAGTAATACCTAATGCTAACGCTTTCGCCTTTAAAGGCAGAATTTCAATCTTGTTACCTCTTTTATTCGGCCGATCCGGCTGACAAACGACAGCGACAACCTGATAGTTTTCTGATACCAGTCTTTCCAGCGCCGGAACCCCAAAGTCGGTGGTTCCCATGAAGATCACTTTCATTGTTTTCATTTTTCAACGCGATCAATAAATAGAATTCCATCCAGGTGATCCAATTCATGACAAACGGCTCTGGCCAGTAAATCTGAACAGAAAAGTTGAAAAAGCGTGCCATCCAGATCGGTAGCTTCAACCACTAGGGATTCTGGTCGTTTAACCATTCCTGAGCGTTCTGGAAGGCTGAGACAAGCTTCCTCATCGACTTCTTCACCTTCCGTTGAAATAATCGTTGGATTGATAAAGGTCATCGGTCCATCACCCACATCAACAACAAACAGCCGTTTTAAAATACCAACCTGGGGTGCTGCCAAACCAACCCCCTCTGCTTTTTTCATGGTTTCAACCATATCGTTATTTAACGTTACAATTTTTTCATCAATTTCTTCGATGACCCGCGATTTCTTTCTAAGAATTGGGTCATCATCGATCCTTATTTGTCTGATTGCCATCTGCTCCTCCTGTTTTGTTATTACTACCAAGCTAGTCACGCGAGTGCTCCTGGTTTTATGTTCTGTTTCGTAATTACCACTATTATTAATGCTGCGTTTGTATAAAATTTTATAAATTGATTTGTATGGATACTTTTGATTTTAGCCCTTCAATAATACCGAGTTTGATTATCTTAGGCATTAGATTTTGAAATATATTTGGTTCTGAAACTTTCAGCACGATTTGATAGGTAATATTACCGCCTTTAACAACCCCGATTCGGACCGGTTTGTAAATTTCATATGATTGGCCGATTTGTTTCAATTCACTTTTCAAAGCAACATAGAGTCGAAAAGCGTCATTTTCGGCATCCTTATCATGTGGTTGAAAAACACCAAAGCTGATCATGGTAACAACTGGCGGGTATTTCATCAACTCCCGATATCTTATTTCGCCCCGATAAAATTCCTGATAACTTTCATTTTTGATCGAATAAATCGTTTCATTATCTGGCTCGTGGGTCTGAATCAGTCCGATTGTTTGTGCATCCATGGCCTTTTCAAAAAAACGACGATAGGTCTGATAAACAATTTCAGCCGCCTGATAATTTCCCTGATTCAGATCTCGATCGATCAGAACTGCTGCTGCTACCCCGACATTTACTAAATTAAAATGTTTAACAATAACCTGCGTTCCTATTAAAATATCAATCTCACCAAGTGATAGCGCCTTATTTATTCTTTTTATCTCAGTTCGGTTCATATTTCCCTGGACGATTTCTACGCGTTTGCCTGGAAAAGCTTTTCTGATATATTCTTCCAACTGTTCAATACCAAAACCCATATGTCTGATTTTATCACTACCACAAACCGAACATTGCCGCGGAACCGGTTTTTTATAACCACAATAATGGCAATGAAGTGCCTGATCATGATTAAAGTACTTTAAAGAAACACCGCAGTTTGGGCATTTTTCAAGATGACCACAGTATCGGCAAAAAACACTGTTTGCGTAACCTGTATTATTTATAAACAACACGTTGATCCGGTTATGATTTAACGAATCGCGCATTTGTTTAAGTAATTCACGACTCAAAATGCCCATATTGCCCTGATGCATTTCCTTTTGCATATCAACAATTCGAATTGTATTGCGCTGAATTTGAGGTTCCCCAATTTGGATGCTATCCATTTCTTTTTTTTGAATTTGATACCAGGTTGCAATCCTCGGCATTGTATCTGCCAAGATATAGGCTGCTCCCATAATTTCACTGGCCTTTTTTGCGATATCGTTAATGTGAAACTTTGGGGTTGAAATGGTTATATGTGATGCATCATGTTCATCATCAATAATAATCAGACCAAGGTTTTTAAATGGTAAAAACAAAGCTGATCGCACGCCAATTACGACCTGAACCGCTCCGTTTTTAACCTTGCTATATAAATCAGCTCGTTGCTTTGGCGTTAAGCGGCCATGAAAAACACCAACTCGGTCAGCAAAGTACTTATAAAACATTTCCATTCTCTGGAAGGTCATATTAACTTCAGGAA
>JAKLQL010000315.1 GCA_022013395.1 Acetobacterium sp. | reverse complement strand
GGCATCATTCTGGGGTAGAATATATCGGAACAGGGATTAAGCTGGCGACCAAGTATTTCTCAACCGTGGGCATTGAGATTTATCCCTTGAATTCGGACGAGTATGCCTACCTGCGCAAATGTGGAGCAGATTTTGTCTCGGTTTATCAGGAAACCTATAACAGCACCAAGTACGAGCAGGTTCATTTAAGCGGTTCCAAGCGGGTTTTTCCCTACCGGTTTTATTCCCAGGAGCGGGCTCTAATCGGCGGCATGCGGGGCGTATCCTTTGGGGCACTGCTGGGGTTGGATGACTTCAGAAAGGATGCCTTCGCCACCGGTCTTCATGCTTATTTTATTCAGCAGAAATATCCTCATGCAGAAATTGGTTTCTCAACACCCCGGCTGCGACCGTTTATTAATAATGCCGACAACAACCCCAACGATGTTCATGAAAAACAGCTGCTTCAGGTGATGCTGGCCTACCGTTTATTCATGCCCTATGCCGGCATTACCATTTCAACCCGGGAACGGGCTGGTTTTCGGGATCATGTCATCGGGATGGTGGCCACGAAAATTTCCGCCGGGGTCAGTGTGGGGGTAGGCGGTCATGAGCAGGAAGATAAAGGTGATGAGCAGTTTGAGATCTCCGATCCCCGAAGTGTGCCGGAGGTCCATCAGATGATTTTAGACCGCGGGCTGCAGCCGGTTTATAGCGACTATATCCGGGTTTAAAAGCATTTAATTCACTATCATAATTTGCTGTTTCTTTTTTTGAAAAAAGTGATAGACTTAAATAAAGAAAAAGAAGGAGGGTAAAATGCTGATTTGTATAACCAATCAAGAATTGTGCAAAGATGACTTTTTGAGTCGGATCGATAAAATTGCCAGCGGGAAACCCCATGCAATTATGCTGAGAGAAAAAGATCTGGGTGATCTAGAATATCAAAATATGGCCATAAAAGTAAAAGAAATTTGTGACAAACACCAGGTGAATTTAATTATCAATCAGAATATTGAAACCGCGGAGCGATTAAATATTGGTGCCATTCAATTATCCATTGATGACATTAGAAAACATCATGAAGCAATCAAGAACTTCAGTCAGGTTGGGGTATCGGTTCACTCGGTTGAACAAGCCACCGAAGCCGAAGCATTGGGAGCTGATTATTTGATTGCCGGTCATGTTTTTCCTACCGATTGTAAAAAAGGAATGCCGGCCAGGGGCTTGCGTTTTCTCAAAGAAATCTGCGATTCGGTCAGGATACCGGTTTTTGCCATCGGCGGAATCAGCCAAGCAAATTATAAAATCACCTTGATGGCTGGTGCCAAAGGAGTCTGCATTATGAGTGAGGCCATGACGACAGCACATCCGGAAACCCTTGGTCAGGGATTTGTCTTTTAATAAGAGCAATAACAATTCAATTTGATAGGGTTTAGATTAACAATTGGTCGGTGCGGTAGTTATTGACAAACTTTAGGGATAAGGCTTAGCCATTATCCCTTTTTGATTTTTCCATAAAAGTCAGCAGCTCATTTTCATCAAGCGGTCTGGCATAGTGAAAACCCTGTGCAATATGACAATTATTTTTGAGTAAGAACTCAATCTGGTCTTTCGTTTCAACCCCTTCGGCAATGACCTGCAGATTGAAATTGCCAGCCAGTTCAATAATAACCTTGGCAATGGTACCATTATCGAAATGGGGAATCCCTTTAATAAAAGATCGGTCGATTTTTATCTTATCAACCGCAAATTTTTTCAAATAACTCAGGGATGAGTAGCCGGTTCCAAAATCGTCAATGGAAATCTGAATGCCCATATCATGGAATTGTCTCAAAATCGATTCACATTCGTCTTCATTATCCATTAAGATACCTTCGGTGATTTCCAGTTCCAGGTGTTCTGGAGGGAGATTTGTGCGGGTCAATAAGGACTGGGTTAATTCACAGATATAGTCTGACTTAAACTGGAGCATCGAAAGATTGACCGCAATGGGGATGACATAACCCAGTGATTGCAGTTTTTTGCCAAATTGACAGGCATTCAACAATACCCATTCGCCAATCGGAATAATCAACCCGGATTCTTCGGCGATGGCGATAAAGTTATTGGGTGGAATCAGACCAGTGGGACTGTTCCAGCGGATCAGAGCTTCCAGACCGATGATCTGATTGGTGAACATATCCACCTGAGGTTGATAATAAAGAATGAATTCATTATTCGTCAGAGCATTTCTCAATTTATTTTGTATTTCGTATTTTTGAATGGAAAGATTGTTGATTTCCTTATCATAAAATTCAAAGCGACGTCCTTTATTGGCCTTAACATTATTCAAGGCCGAGGCTGCTGTCTTTAAAAGCTTGGCATAATGGTTGGCATCACTGGGGTAGAGACTAACCCCAATGCTCACATCAATAATCAGATCTTCATCATTAATCAAAATCATTTTTCCCAGCTCTTTACTGAGATCAATCATATACTCATACAAACTTTCGTTAGCGGTTACATGGGTTTTTAAGATACCAAACTCGTCATTTCCCAACCGCGCCAGAATGTCCTGCTCGCTAACCTGTGTTTTTAGACGCTTTGCCAGTGCAATCAGAACTTTGTTTCCGAAATCATAACCTTTCGCTTCGTTGATAATTCTGAAATTGTCAACATTAATAAGTATTAATGCATGATTGCCGATATGATTGATATCTGAATTGATTAGTTCCAATCCTGATTCATCCAAATAAAGTTTATTATTGAGCTTTGTCAGATGATCAAAATATTTTAAATAGTAAATATCTTTTTCAATTTGTTTATGGGCCGTCAGGTTGGTGATGTTACCGATATAATAATCATCTTCGTGATTTTTCACTTTGCTGATTCTTAAAAATAGAATCAAGGTTTCATCATCAGATTTGGAATACTCAATTTCCCCAAACCAGACCGCATCTTCATCAAGATTGTCGATAAGGGTCTGGTTGATTAATATATTGCTATCCATTAAATTTACTGAGTGAATATCGAATTGGTCAAACCCGATGATTTTAGCAAAGGCCGCATTATTATAGATGCAAAAAAATTCACTGTTTAGTATAAAAATACCTTCATTGGTGCCGGAAAGCAGTTCCAGGATCAGCTCAAGTCGGGATTGAACAACCCGTCGTTTTTCAATTTCTTTATTAAGGGTCTCATTGTTAATTTGAACCTCTTCGATATAATGGGTGATCCGGTGACTCATTTGATGGAGACCCTTCGATAGAATGCCGATTTCATCCTCTCGGGAATAAAGGGATTCTGGCAAATTGATTTCCTGATTACCACGACTGAAGGTTTCAATCGCTTCTGAAACAGTCACAATGGGTTCAGAAATCATGCTGGTCATACGTTTTATAAAAAAGACGACTAAAAAAAGCAGGATCAGTGAAATAAAAAACAATAAAAAAATGAATCGATTCAGGGGTGCCAGGACTTCTGACTTGGGAATGACCGTAGCCACAATCCAGTTGGCTGATTGGGTGGGGACATAGGCAATGTATTTAGCATCGCTACCATTGTTATCTTCGATGACACCGCTGTTCCCAGAGGTGAGTTCATCCTGATAGTTTTCCAGATAGGCATAGGGATCTGACCCAGTGGGCTGAGTATTGCCAGGATCATCCGGATGGTAAAAAATACTGCCGTCCTTATTGATTAACAGGGTATAGCCATTGGCGCCCACCCGATAGGATTTCATTAAATCAGAAATATCGGAAACCAGCAAATCAATTCCCATGGCACCAATGACATTATTATTTTTTACGATCGGAGTGGTAATCGAAACAACCATTTTTTCAGTAACAATATCAATATAAGGGTTAGTTACCGTAATCCCGCGCGATTTCAATGTTTCCGTATACCAGATCCGTTGATTCAGGTCATAATCGGGTTTGGGATCAAAGTCAGCGGTAGAAGAAATCACATCATTTGATTTTTGAACGCCGATATAGGCCAGCGAAATATTTGCATCAGTGGCTTTAATGGCTTGAAGCTCCTGCGTAACTACATTGAATAAAGGGTGCTGCCTTTTATCCGCCCGGGTGTTGAGGGCTTCGGTAATGGCTTGATAGTCCTGGTTAGTTTTCATCTGTTCGACAATGATAATGTCTTTTTCGATAAAACTATCAATTTCGGTGGCGATCTGCAAGGCATCTTTAGATAATTCAGATTTGCTGTTCGTCTCAAAAAAATCGCTCATCAGTTGAATGGAAATAACACCATAAATTGAGAATGCAGCAATTATAAAGATGATAACAATTGTGCCAATACGTCGGATCAGACTTTTTTTAAACCACTGCATCAGGAAGGCTCCTCTTTGCTTAAAAGATTTCATAATAATCGCTTAACCGTCAAATTGAGAAGGTCGAATAGTTATATTGATATTATAAACTAAAAAATCGCTAAATGAAAAATAATTTTTAATATATTGACAGGAATATATCAATTATGGTAAAGTTTAGACAATTAAATATGAAGTCTTCAGGGCAGGGATAGTTTCCCTACCGGTGGTATAGCCCACGAGCCGCAAGGTATGATTCGGTGTAATTCCGAGGCCGACAGTTAAAGTCTGGATGAAAGAAGATAATAAAGTTTTGCAAGTCAATCGCTTTGTTTATTTAGCTCTGAAATGGTAATCATTTCAGAGCTTTTTTAATACAAGGATTAAGTAAATTTGTAAATAAACACGTTGCCCTGATTTTTTCAGGATATGGGGTTGTCAATAATTAACCGTACCGACCAATTGTTAATCTGTTGTATGCTGCAGAATCGGACAGGCTATCGCCGTGTCCGCTCTGATGCATACAACATGATGTAACAATTGTCGGTACTACGTTATTTTTGCAATCTAGTGCCCTGAATGAATGTTCAGGGCATTTTTTTATCCAATTGAGAGAGTGCCATGAGCGTTGTTATTAACTTGATTATTCTTTTTGAAGGAGGAGAACGTGTGGAAAATCATCAAAAATACATGGATCTGGCCATCGAGCTGGCGAAAAAAGGCCGAGGCCAGGTAAATCCCAATCCTCTGGTAGGAGCGGTGATTGTCAAAGATGATGTAATCATCGGCAGCGGTTATCACGAAGAGTATGGCGGGCTTCATGCCGAACGCCAGGCTCTGGCTGCCTGCACCCAGTCGGTGTCCGGGGCAACGCTGTATGTGACTCTGGAACCCTGCTGTCACTTTGGCAAAACCCCGCCGTGTACCGAGGCGATCATTGAAAATAAAATCAGCCGGGTGGTTATCGGAGCCACCGATCCAAACCCCCTGGTCAGCGGAAAAGGGCTTGAGATCTTGAGACAGCATGGGATTACGGTGATAACTGGAGTTCGGGAAGCGGCCTGTCAGGAAATGAATGCGATATTTTTCCACTACATCAAAAATAAAACCCCCTATGTACTAATGAAATACGCCATGACGCTGGATGGCAAAATCGCCACCCGCACCGGAAAATCCCAATGGATTACCGGGGAGCAGGCCAGGGCGGCGGTCCATCAGACCCGCAATGAATTTGCCGGAATTATGGTAGGGGTTAACACCATTTTGCAGGACGATCCCCAGCTGACCTGCCGGATTGAAGGTGGCAGAAGCCCCCAACGGATTATCTGCGATACCCATTTGCGCACCCCGCTGTCAGCACAGGTGGTGACAACAGCCCGGAAAATACCGACTTATCTGGCTACCTGCTGCCGGGATCAAAACAAAATAAAGCGGTTTGAAATCATGGGTTGTAAAGTTTTAGTAGTTTCAAAAGCAGGGGAGCATCTTAATCTTCAGGATCTGATGGCGCAATTGGGGGCACTGGGAATTGACAGTATTCTACTGGAAGGTGGCGGCACCCTCAATTACAGTGCTTTAAAAAACGGCATCATCAATAAGTTGCAGGTTTATTTGGCTCCTAAAATATTTGGCGGCGCCGCTGCCAAAACCCCGGTGGAAGGCCCGGGCGTCGAAGATCCAGCGGAGGCCTTCCAATTTACAGATCGAAAAATAAAAATTTTCGGGGATGATATCTGCCTCGAATATGTGAAGAGGTAAGGACATGTTTACAGGAATTATCGAAGAAGTGGGGCAAATCACTGCCGTCATCAAAGGGCAACGGTCTTCCCAGTTATGGCTTCAGGGTGCGGTCATTATGGACGATTTAAAACTGGGCGACAGCGTGGCGGTGAATGGGGTTTGTCTGACGGTGTCCCAGTTGAGTGGGAATAAGTGGATGGCTGATGTCATGAGTGAAACCCTGCGTCGCAGCAATCTGGGCGAGCTAAAAGGCGGCTCGGCTGTTAATCTGGAACGGGCGATGCCTGCCAATGGCCGTTTCGGAGGGCATATGGTGGCCGGTCATATTGACGGCACCGGTCACATTATTCAAATTACCAAAGATGATAATGCGGTGATCTTTGAGATTGAGGCATCCCAGAAAATACTACGCTACATCATCGAAAAAGGCTCCATTGCCATTGATGGCATCAGCTTAACCGTCATCGACATGACCGCAGGCAGCTTTAAGGTGTCCGTCATTCCCCATACGGTTAAACAGACGATTCTGGGAATCAGAAAGGCCGGAGATCCGGTAAATCTGGAAAATGACCTGGTCGGAAAATATATCGAAAGCCTGTTATTGAATCCAGTAACTAAAACAGACCGCAGTCAGGAAAAATCCGGTGGTTTGACCATTGATTTTTTGACCGAGTCCGGGTTTTAAGAAAGAAAAAAATAATAAAATCAAAAATAAGTGAGGATACTATGTTTGAATTTAATACCATTGAAGAAGCACTGGAAGATTTGAGCGCCGGCAAAATTATCATCGTCACCGATGATGATGACCGGGAAAACGAAGGTGACTTTGTTTGTGCGGCGGAATTTGCCACTACTGAAAACGTCAACTTCATGGCCGTCTATGGAAAAGGACTGATCTGCATGCCGATGAGCGAAAAACTGGTGCGAAAATTAGCTGTTCCCCAAATGGTGACGGACAATACCGATAACCACGGCACCGCCTTCACCGTGTCGATTGACCATGTCGATACGACCACCGGGATTTCGGCCGAAGAGCGTTCCGTCACCGCCATCAAGTGCGTCGACGACAACGCCAGACCGGAGGACTTCCGGCGGCCCGGGCATATGTTTCCGCTGGTAGCCCGGGAACATGGAGTGCTGGAACGAAACGGCCATACCGAGGCCACCGTCGATCTGGTCAAGTTGGCTGGGTTGAAAGAATGCGGCCTGTGCTGTGAAATTATGCGGGAAGACGGTACCATGATGCGGACGCCGGAACTGATTGCGTTTGCCCAGACCCATCAGATGAAATTCATTACCATCAAGGATCTGCAGGACTATCGTAAACAGAACGAAAAACTGGTGGATTGTGTGACGATCACTAAAATGCCCACCAAATACGGCGAGTTTATGGCCTATGGCTATGT
>JAKLQL010000314.1 GCA_022013395.1 Acetobacterium sp. | reverse complement strand
GTCGAAGCGGGCGCCGATGGCGATCAGGACGTCAGAATTGATGACGGCCAGATTGGTTTCCTGGAAACCGTGCATCCCGACCAATCCCATGGACAGCTCGTGATCTCGGGGAATGCCCCCTAATCCCATTAATGAATTAGCCACCGGGATTCCGGCTTTTTCCGCAAAAGCCAGTAATTCTTCGTGAGCTTTTGATTTAAGCACCCCACCCCCGGCATAGATCATTGGACGTTTGGCGGCATTGATGGCGGCAATCGCTTCAAAGACCCGTGATCCCATAATTTCCGGATAAATCTGTCGCAATTTGGGAATAAACATCTTTTCGTAATGCGTTTTGGCCAAAAATATGTCTTTGGGGATATCGATTACAACCGGTCCGGGTCGTCCCGACTGGGCAATGACAAAGGCCTCGCGGATTGTGTCAGCCAAATCTTCAACCTTGGTGATCAGATAGTTATGTTTGGTTATCTGCATGGTTACGCTGGTAATGTCAATTTCCTGGAAGGAATCCTTACCCAGCAGTGGTGAGGCCACCTGACCGGTGATAACAACCAGTGGTACCGAGTCCAGGTAAGCGTTGGCAATCCCGGTAATGGCATTGGTTGCTCCCGGGCCGGAGGTGGTAATGGCGACCCCCACCGTATCGCTTGTTCTGGCGTAACCGTCGGCGGCATGCACACCGTTTTGTTCGTGGCAGGGACCAATTTCGGTAATATCGTGATCTAATCGATAAAAAGCATCAAATAATGGAATAACCACACCGCCGGGGAATGAAAAAACATGCTTGATACCCTGTTCTTCCAAACAACGTACTGTGATTTCCGAACCTAATAATAAATTTTTGTTTTCCAAATTTTCACTTCCTTTCTGCTGTTATGTATTTTGATTGGTATAGTGGTTCGTCGGACGGCTGGCAAGCACTTGACGTTTGTTTTGACATTACGTTGCGGGCGATTGATAATACCCAAAGAGCAGACCCTCGCCCCGACGAACCGTTTATATACAACATTGATTATTATGTTTTATTTTTCGAATACGGCTCCCGTGGAGGCAGAGGTAACCAGTTTGGCATAGCGAGACAGGTAGCCAGTTTTGATTTTTGGTTCAATGGGAACCCAGTTAGCTTTTCGTTCGGCCAGAACGGCATCATCTACCTTTACTGCCAGGGAACGGTTGACAATATCAATGGCAATAATGTCGCCTTCTTCAATCAGACCGATGGTTCCGCCGGCGGCGGCTTCTGGAGATACATGTCCGATACAAGCACCACGGGTGGCTCCGGAAAAACGACCGTCAGTGATAAGGGCCACATCTTTATCCAGACCCATACCGGCAATAGCAGAGGTTGGGAAAAGCATTTCCCGCATCCCGGGGCCACCTTTTGGTCCTTCATAACGGATGACAACGACATCTCCAGCCACAATTTTTCCTGCTTTAATGGCTGCGGTGGCTTCTTCTTCGGAGTTAAACACGCGGGCCGGACCTTCGTGTTTTAACATTTCCGGTGCCACAGCGCCCTGTTTAACAACGCCGCCATCTGGGGCAAGGTTTCCGAACAGCACCGCTAAACCACCGGTTTTGCTGTAGGGATTGTCCAGTGGTCGGATGACTTCCGGATTTTTATTCGTCACACAGGTCAGATTTTCAGCAATGGTTTTTCCGGTTACCGTCATTAAACTGGTGTCAATCAGCTTGGCATCGGCCAATGTTTTCATGACTGCCTGAATCCCACCGGCATAGTAAAGATCTTCCAGATGGTGGTTTCCGGCTGGGGCCAGCTTACACAAATGAGGCGTTTTGGCGGAAATCTCGTTGACTTCTTGTAAGTCAATGCAGACCCCGGCTTCATTGGCAATGGCTGGTAAATGGAGGATGCTGTTTGTGGAGCAACCCAGAGCCATATCGCAGGCCAGGGCATTTCTAAAGTTGG
>JAKLQL010000030.1 GCA_022013395.1 Acetobacterium sp. | reverse complement strand
CATTTAAGTACAGTACGATTGTTACCCTGATTCTGACGGTGTTGTCTGCCTTTGCGATTTTTGCCATCGATGATGTGATTCCTGACATACTCAATGATCCATTTAAAACGCATATCCTTAATAATCTGGATAATTATAATGCCTTTTTATTTGGTATTTTTACTGGTTCACTGGTTAGCCTAATCGTAGCAGTGGTAGGTTATGCTACTGAAAGAAGACGAATTATGGCAGAAATCTGGGATTCAGCAAGAAAACTAACCATTGATTTCAAGCTGCTGTTACTGGATAATATTGAATTTAAAGAGCTGACCCATGACAAACTATACCTGATGATTGAAGAAAAAGATTTTAACCGACAGGTGAGAGAATGGTTAGGTTACCATAGCTCGCCTTATATGATGAACCTTATGGAGTTGGATTTTTTTATTAACCGTGGGAAAAAAGCAGATATGATTAATGGGTTGCAGAAAAATGTAGCTATTCTCAGAACTGTGGTGGACGGTTTTATGAATGCCTTCTTAAATAAGCAATTAAATGACGCTTATGGGGACGTGGATATCGAAAAATTATTTGCGGTGATCACCAATCAGGATGAAAATCAGGTACTTAATGACGTACAAAGTCGTCTGGATGAAATCTTTAATTTTTTAAATAAAAAATAAACAGCGTCATGCATTGGTTAGAAACTGGCAGATGGTAAGCTGTTAATTTACTTCTGCCTTTTATCATGCCAAATTTACGGATTTCAAAAATTGGTTTATGTCATCGAGGGGATTGAATGATGTTATAAAATGACATTTGAGGGTAGAAAAATATAAAATTCATAAATATCTCTCAATCTCTTAAAAAGTTAAGAACGAAAAGGAAGGGGACTACTTTAATGAATAAAAGGAAAACGATCGGGGTGCTATTAATTTTGGGACTGTTTTTTAGCATAGCGTTACTAATTACAGGCTGCTCATCAAACGGAGAGCAATCATCAGAATCTAAAAGTGCAACGGCATCCGGTAGTGATTCAAAGCAGGAGGATGTATCCGACAATCCAATTTTCGCTCTCTATAACCAGATTGAAATCAACGATACAAAGGAAAATGTCGAAAAGGCATTGGGAGCAACGGGGAATACTGCAGCTCAAGGTTCCTATGTTTATGTAGATCCTGACACAGGCTACGCAGTCAATGTGTTTTATAATACCAAAGATTTAGTTACTTTGAAGGTCTTGATTCCCACCACTGGAGCCCGAGAACTCATTGAACTGAGTAATGCCAGTGTAACAAAAGAGCAAGTTGCTAAAATTAGCCAGGGGATGACCCGTAGTAATGTCAAAAAAGCGCTGATAGGTGTGGGGGTGGAAATGCTCAGGATGGTTGTTCCTAATAGTCAAGACAAAGAAGCCTATGCCTTAGCTTGGATCAATACCGATGGCTCCATCCTGATTGTGACCTTTGACGCCGATACCGACACGGTGCTCAGTGCCGAATTTAAAGATAATCTGTTATAGCAGCAGTTGTAAGTTTTGAGCAATCAGTATTAAGAGAGACATGTATTTAAGATTTTCGGCGCTGGTTCTAAACCAGTGCTTTTTTACGAGGTTTCCAATAATTTAAATTTTTTTATTTTTTTAAAAATTATGGGAAGAAAACCGTGAGCTCAGCCGTTATATAGATGTGCAGAAAAAACGGAGGTGGAATTTGTTGAACAAACATAAAGAAGAGGAAGCGGATGATGCTTTGATCAAGAAGTATATCGCAACCGGAAATTCCGGATATTTCGAACCGATCGTTGAACGATATGAGCGATATGCGTATGTTTATGCTTATTCTCTTCTTAAAAACGAATTTGACGCACAGGATGTGGTGGCGGAAAGTTTTTTAAAGGCATTTACTAAAATTAAACAGTATCGGTTGGACAGCAGTTTTAAAAACTGGTTTCTGAAAATTGTTCATAACAACAGTCTCGATTTATTGAGAAAAAATAAAACCATGGTTTATCT
>JAKLQL010000313.1 GCA_022013395.1 Acetobacterium sp. | reverse complement strand
TCAGTGTTGTGGTTTTTTTGTTGTATAATATTATTCTGACCTACTCATTAATCTCTTCGAGATTTTTGGGGCGAACCATTGTCAGACCAATTCCCATCAGAATGACCGCAAATCCGGCTAATGAGAGAAAGGACGGGGTTTCTCCCACAAAAAAGAATACAAATATGGGATTAAGGATGGGTTCTGCCAATGATAAAATCGACGCTTTCAATGGCGAAATCAGGCGAACACCGCCGGAGAAAAAGAGATAGGCAATCCCAATCTGAAAGACCCCCAGAAAAATCAACCCCAGCCAGCCATAAAAAGAAATACCGGAAAAGTCCAGCTGATTAGACATGGTCAAAAGGATCACCAGACTCAGCCACAGGTTATTTAAACCAACGATTGAAGCATCGGATATCGGATAATCTTTGTCCAATAAATACTGAACAACCGCATAGGCAATCCCATTGGTTAGCGCCAGCAGATCACCCCAGGCGTTTCCGCCGTCTGAAGCACTTAGGATGACGATGATTCCCAAAAGAATAACCAATCGCGGAATCAAATCACGCTTGGTTACTTTCTTTCCTTTGATCACATAAAACAAGTAAAGCCATAAAGGTGCAGTACACTGAAGAATGATGGCATTAGCCGCCGTTGTCATCTTAGTTGTCAGCACAAACATCACGCACAGATAACAATAAGCAATGACAAGACCGACATAATATTTTGAAAACCTTATTTTTTTCCATTGAATCATGGGCAAAAAAATAAGACCTGCGATGAGCGCCCGTCCAAACGTAATGGTAAAAGCATTGGCGTCGATCAGCTTGATAAACAGCCCGCCAGTACTGAATAGTACCATCGCAATGAGCACATACAAGGTGCCCTGTGTATTTTTTTCCATGGGTACCTCCTTCTGTTGATTTCTTTTTTTATGATATCATAACCCTCAAAATTTTTCCCTATGTTTTTGTATTTATTTCCGGTATAATAGTTTTAATAAGGCGGAGGTAAACTTTATATGTTGTCACAGATAAAAAGTAGCGGATTGCTTGGTGTAAATGGCGTCATTGTCACTGTTGAAATTGATATTTCCCGGGGTTTGCCCACCTATTCCCTGGTGGGTCTTCCTGACACCGGCATTAAAGAATCAAAAGACCGGGTTTTTTCGGCTATTAAGAACAATGGCTTTAAATATCCGATGGAACGGATCACGATCAATCTGGCCCCGGCAGATCTCAAAAAAGAAGGGCCTGCTTTTGATTTGGCCATTGCGCTGGGGATTTTAGCCGCTTCTGAGCAATTAACCTGGGATCATCCAGAGGATTATCTGATTATCGGAGAGCTCTCTCTCAGCGGTGAAATAAGAAGCGTCAACGGGGTACTGCCGATGGTATTGGCAGCAAAAGAAGCTGGTATTTCCAATATTCTCGTGCCCTTTGATAACCGACACGAGGCGGCCGTGGTTCAAAATGTTGATGTTTTTCCAGTAAAAGACTTTGATGAAGCGGTTTCTTTTATCAAGAAAGAACTGATCATCGATTCCTTTAAGGTTGATCTCAATGTGTTCTTAGCTCTGGAAAGCAGCAGTCATGCCATCGATTTTTCTGATGTCCGCGGTCAGGATCAAGGCAAACGGGCGTTAGAGATTGCTGCAGCCGGAGCTCACAACGTAATGATGTCAGGCCCTCCCGGATCTGGAAAAACGATGTTGGCCAAAGGTTTTCCGTCCATCCTCCCCGACCTGACTATCGACGAGGCGCTAGAAATCACCAAGATCCACAGTATTTCCGGTCTCTTAAAAAATAACGCTATTATCAGCCAACGCCCCTTTCGTTCGCCTCATCATACTATTTCCAAGGTTTCCTTGGTGGGCGGTGGGCGGATTCCCAAACCCGGCGAAGTTTCCCTCGCTCATTTGGGTGTGCTTTTTCTCGATGAACTGCCGGAGTTTCAAAAATCTGCCCTGGAAGTTCTGCGTCAACCCATTGAAGATCAGGAGGTCACCATCTCCCGGGTCAATGCCTCCCTGACCTTTCCGGCCAGTTTTACCCTGATTACCTCGATGAATCCCTGCCCCTGCGGTTATCTCACCGATCCTGCTCATGAATGTATCTGTACCCCCCAGCAGATCAAAAACTATCAGGGGAAAATCTCCGGTCCACTGATGGATCGCCTGGATATTTTTGTGGAGATTCCCAGTACGACCTATGATGAACTGCAAACCAAACCCAAGGGCGAGACCTCTCATACCATCAAGATGCGGGTGGATGCTGCCCGAGAACGGCAAAATCAACGCTATCACGATCTGGATATTTTTTATAATGCCCAACTCACACCAAAGTTGATGGAACGCTTCTGCGCTCTCGGTGCTGCTGAAGAACAGCTGATGGAAAAGGTTTATACCAAAATGAAACTCAGCGCCAGAGGGTATCACCGAATTTTAAAACTGGCCCGAACCATTGCTGATTTGGATAGTTCCGAAGCCATTCAGGTTTCACATCTGACTGAAGCCATTCAATATCGAGGAATGACTAAGCTGCCTTAAATTAACCAGATCAGAAGCATTAACTCCAAGAACCTCGCTGTTGCACGCAAAAAGACTGCCAGTTCATAATAACTGACAGTCTTTTTTAAATTTATTTGTTTTTTATCAGTGAATTCGTAAATCGATCTTCGTTTTTCCGCAGATACCAGAGTCCGCCAATCCCAATGACTATCAATGCCAGACTAATCAGTTGGGCTGTTCGCAGTCCCATAAACATGAGACTATCGGTTCTTAAGCCTTCTATGAAAAAGCGCCCGATGGAATACAATCCGAGGTAAACGAACAGTAACTCACCATCAACTTTTTTAATTTTGTCTTCATAGAAAAAGAGAAAACCAAATACCAGCAAATCCCAAATCGATTCATAAAGAAAAGTGGGATGAACCTTAATCAAACCAAGGGCAGCATCGTTCACAGTGATGGCCCAAGGCAAATCAGTTTGGGAACCATAGGCTTCCTGATTAAAGAAGTTCCCCCATCGCCCAATGGCCTGGCCTAAGGGTAGCGCCGGAATTAACACATCTGCCAAAGCGAAAAAACTGATCTTTTTGACCCGACAGAAAACAAGCGCCACAATCACACCAGCTATAATACCGCCGTGAATGGCAAGTCCACCATGCCAGGTCGCGATGATCTCATCTGGATGCGCCACATAATAGTCATAACTGAAGATGACATAATAAAGCCGGGCTCCGATTATCACTGCTGGGATCATATACAAAAAGAAATCCAGAATAATTTCAGAATCAATCCCGTATTTGGGTGCCCGTTTTATCGCTATGAACAGACCAATCAGTAATGCGGAGGCAATTAAAACCCCATACCACCTGACTTCAAGGCCAAATGCGGCAAAAGCGATTGGGTTTGGTGCAATCATAATTAAAGAATGGTTGCGATTTGGCCGTTTTTAGCAGCGGCTGCATTTCCTTCTTCAACGTCAAGATGCATGTCTAGTTTGAAATCTGGGTGAACACGAACTAATACGTTGTCAAATGTCAGACCACGAGGGCCATCCAATTTTACACAGACAACATCTTTGTCTTTTAATCCATAGGCTGCGCCTTCTTCAGTGCTCATATGGATATGACGGGCAGCCACGATGGCACCTTTAGCAATTTCTACTTCGCCTGCAGGTCCGATTAGTTTAACCCCTGGGGTGTCGGCAATATCTCCTGAATTACGAAGTGGTGCTTTGATTCCTAAACAGAAACCATCTCCGACAGATACTTCCAATTGGGTTTCAGGACGAACTGGTCCAAGAATACGAATCCCTTTTAATGTTCCCTTAGGTCCAACCACGTCAATTTTTTCTTCTGCGGCGTATTGTCCTGGTTGTGATAAATCTTTCATGGGTGTTAATTGGTAGCCTTTACCGAATAATGTTTCTAAATCCGCCTGTGATACATGAATGTGCTTGTTTGATAACCCAATGGGTACTGTTCTTTCCAATTTATATCTCCTTAATTAAATATATTTTTAACAATCTTTATTTTATCCAATAACTGATGAAATGTTAAGACAATATTTTGTCTTTTTTGATTTTTTTTGATTTTTTTATTTTTTGGCTTAGTTCCAGCATTTCCTGGGCATGCTCCCAAGTTTTTTGGGTTACTTCGGCACCGCCGAGCATTCGGGAAAGTTCCTCTTTTTTACCCTTTTCGTTCAGGGGTATAAAACGAACCTCCACAGTATCCTCGGTCGCCCGTTTTTCGACCATAAAGTGCTGGTCGGCCATGGCAGCAATCTGGGGTAAATGGGTAATACAGATAATCTGCCGACCGGTAGGCGGGGTGACACTTAAAGCTTGTATTTTTTCGGCAACAACCTGGGCAGTACGGCCACTGATGCCCGTATCGATTTCGTCAAACACCATGGTTTCAATGGCATCCAGGGCACCAAAAATACTTTTAAGACTCAGCATAATGCGGGAAATTTCCCCGCCAGAGGCAACCTTACCCAGCGGTTTTGGAGGCTGTCCCGGATTAACCGAAATTAAAAATTCCACCGTATCCTGGCCATAGGCGGCAATCCGCTCGGGATCATGTTCCACCGAAATCTCCACCTGAACTTTCTCCATCGCCAGTTCGCCCAGTTCTTTTTCAAGGGCAATCTTTAAAGTACTGGCGGTTTTTAAGCGCAACTGATAAAGTGATTCACTAACCTTATAATACTTATCTTGAACGCCGCCTAATTCCTGATAGTAAGACTGCAGACTTTCATCTCGGTTTAACAGGCTTTTAAAGCGGATCTCGATTTCTTCTGCATAGGTCAGGATTTCAGTAATATCATGGCCATATTTTCGTTTAAGTTTGGCAATCACGCTGAGCCGGGTCTCGATTTCATCCAAATCACCCAAACTATATTCCATATCTTCTAAATAAGAGCGGATCTCAAAAGAAAGGCTTTCAGCTTCATTGAAAATCCCATTGAACCTTTCCAGTTTTTCCTGAAAACTGCTGTCTATTTTGGCAATTTCAGCAATGTTTTCGGCCAGCAAACTCATAGCATCAAGAATTGGGTTCTGATCAGAATTTTCACCTCGGAGCAGCTCATAAGCACGACTGGCATTGGAAAAAAGTCGCTCCTTATTCTCAAGAATTCGCTTTTCTTCTTCCAATTCTTCATCTTCACCAACAATCAGGGCGGCTGCTTCAATCTCATTGATTTCAAACTGCAGGGTTTCTTTTTCCCGTTCCAATTCCCGTTCATTTGTTTCCAATTCATTGATCTGATCTTTGATGCATTTGATTTCATCGGCATCAGCGGCTGTCTGTTGCCGGTATTTACGGCTTTTCTCTCCACCAAAGGCATCCAGCAAGTGCCGATG
>JAKLQL010000029.1 GCA_022013395.1 Acetobacterium sp. | reverse complement strand
TTTATGGATTACCCAAACTCTGTTTTATGCAAAATCCGCCAACTGATTACAACATGGTCAATCGGACAAAGTTCAATAATTTTATTAAATAATTTAATTCAAATAAATATAATTTCAATAGGAGCTGCGACTATGAAGAAAATATTAGCAAAAGCCCAAAATGAAGGTTGGATCGTCCTTGAACAAGGTCTTGTTTGTGGAAATCGGATGGAGTTTGTCAAAAACGAAAAGCGGATTGGAATCACCCTTAATCCGGCTTCCTATCAATTGACAAACATGTCGCCAACGCAAATGAAAACCGTGATGGAAGCTGACCGCTTATATTCCGAAAATGATCCCATTGTAGCCAAAATCCGAAACCTATCCTTTGAAGATCAAACCAATCTTACTGGTGTCGCCCGAGAGCTATTCTTGTTGATTTGTGAAGAAGATTAACCTCACCAATAAGCCACCATTTTAGTTTCAATTTTTTATCCTAAAAAGCACCGTTTTGATATGTATGGTATCAAAACGGTGCTTTTGGTATATCAGGTTATTCCGAGTTATTGTGACTAATATAATAATCTATTTTGAGACATCAAGACAAACGGAAATTTAATGTTTAATGACCTTATTCAATTCCTCTTGAATCTCATTCATCAGATAATCCGTATAGGGAATCTCAGTGAAAAGACGTCCTTCGGTATATGGTTTGAGCGCAATCTCGGCTGAATCAGTTTTCTGGAAACTGAGAATTTCGCCAACTCCGACATTTTTAAATGCATCATTGGTTTCCCCAATCGCTTTTAAAATTTTCCCCGGACAGGCTGATCCCAGATCAGTTGAGAGGATATCCGCAATGGCTTGAGCCATTTTCAGATTATTGAGTTCCAGCGAGTTACCTACGGCTTTTTTAACCTTCAACAATCGTCCTTCGGTATTCACAAAGGTCCCGTTCACTTCCGGGAAGGCCAGCGCCGGTAGCACCACGTCGGCTTTTTCGGCCGCCTGGGTCAGGTGGGTATCCTGGACCATCAGGAATTCATACCCGCTTAAATCGGCATTAGGATCTTCACCAAAGAGCAGCAGCGCTTTGGCAACCGTTAGAACTTCTGGAGCTTTGATAACGCCCAGAGCATTCAGTCCGATGCTGTTGTTCTTAACAGCTACTCTGAAAATGCCGCTACGTTTGCCGTCTGTTTTGCCCAGCAGTCCGAGGATGTCGCCCACCAGAGCTGAAGCTTCAGCCGTGATATACTTGTCGCCCAGTACGATAACCAGGTTTTTAGCATTGATCAGTCCTTCACCAATGATCTGAGCTTCATCACAAATGTCAAAGTCGGACAGTGATGCGGTTAAGACGTCCAGATTCTTCAAATCCGCTTTGGAGTTGCTGTTCTCCAGGACATATTTGGTGATTTCACCCAAGAACTCCAGATCATCACATTCGGTGATAAATTCATCAGCGATGTGGTCATAACCGCTTTCGAGATGATTGATGACAAAGATGCTGGCACCATTTTTTGATGCCAGGGACAGCTTATACTTGACAATCGGATTGTTCACCGGCAGCATCCCGAGAACCAGAATGGTATCGGCAGTAACAATGGCGTTCATGTCTGTGATCCCCGGTGTATTGATAAGCACATCGGTTTCACCGTGGCTGCGGTTACTGAAGCTAAAGGTCTCAGCCCGGAGCACCTCGGCCAACTTTGTGAAGATATAGATTTCCTCATTGGTATACTTGGGTGAAATGCCCATCTTCACGGCATCAGCGCCATAGCGGGCAGCAATGCTCTGGGATTTTTTGGCAATCGTCACCAGCGCATCGTACCAGGTGGCTTCCTCCAGCTCACCTTGTTTGTTTCGGATCAACGGCGTGGTGATGCGATCGCCCCACTGGACCAGATTGGTACCGAAGCGGCCACGACCGCACATGACCCCCTGATTGATGTCCTGGTGATTTTTCTGGGGGATCGCTTTGATGATGGTATCGCCCTTGGATTCAATGACAATCTGACAACCGGCGGAACAATAGCCGCAGGTGGATTCGGTTTTGTCGGTATTCATGGGGATCTGTTTAATCCCGGTGAGCCCTTCTCTTAGAGCACCGGTGGGACAGACCGAGATGCACATACCGCAGCTGACGCAGCCGGTATCTTTGAGCGGCTGTCTCAGCGCCGGTTCGACAATGGTTTCAAAGCCCCGGTCAACCAGGCCAAGGGCCTCGGCGCCGACGATTTCGTCACAGACCCGGACACAGAGGCCACAGGTGATACACTTACTGTTGTCCCGGATGACAAAAGGATGGTCATCTTGAATTTTGGCTTCCGGGTTTTTACCCTTGAACCGTTCGGGTTTAACATTATATTCGTTGGCATAGGCGATCAGTTTACACTCAAAGTAATCCTGACAGCCGCATTCGAGACAGCGTTTCCCTTCTTCGACGGCCTGTAAGGGGTTATAGCCTTCGACCACTTCCAGGAAGTTATCGTTACGGGCATCGGGGGTTAAATGGGTCATTGCAGGCCTTTTGTTTTTCTTGATGCTTTCCAGATAATCCTGATCGACGGCTTCCCGGATAACAAAGTAGGGTTCGTGGTAGGCAATGGTTTCGCCATTTAAGTAGCTTTCGATAAAAGGGACGGCTTTTTTGGCATCGCCAACGGCTTTAATCACAATGGAGGCACCGCTGTTGATGCAGTCGCCACCTGCAAACACGCCGTCGAGATTGGTCCGGAAGGTCTGCTCATCGGCCAGCACGGTATTCCATTTGGTCAGGGCCAGGCGGTTGTCATCACTGTTTTCTTCTGTTTTCGCTGTCCCAATCCCGTTCGGGTTAATCCCCTGGCCAATGGCCAGAATCAGGGTGTCGATGTCAAGGATCTCTTCTTCGCCCTCAATCGGAACCGGGCTGCGGCGGCCGCTGGCATCGGGTTCACCGAGGGCCATTTTCTGGAGTCGGATTTTAACGATCTGGCCGTCATCACCCTTAATGACTTCGATGGGGTTAGTCAGGTTCTTAAAGATCACCCCTTCTTCTTCGGCTTCGCTGATTTCGATTGCCTCTGCAGGCATTTCGGCTTTGGTCCGGCGATAGATGTTATAGACTGCTTTGGCACCTAAGCGGATGGCGGTGCGGCAGGCGTCCATGGCGGTGTTACCGCCGCCGACAATGGCGACTTTTTCGCCAAGGGTAATCGGCTCGTTGTTGGCTACCTGCTGCAGCAGCTCAATCCCGCCGATCACGCCTTTGGCATCAATGCCGTCGCAGCGTAGGCCGGAGCTGGTCCAGGCGCCCATGGCGACATAGACGGCGTCATGATTTTTGCGGATGGTGTCAAAGGGAAGATCGACGCCGATGCGGGTGTTGTTGTTAAAAGCCACCCCCATGTCCTCGATCAGTCCCACTTCTTCATCCACTACCCCTTTGGGTAAGCGGTATTCGGGAATGCCGTAGCGGAGCATCCCGCCCATTTTGGGCATGGCGTCATAAATGGTGACGGCATGGCCGGACTGGATCAGGTAGTAGGCGGCGGTGAGGCCGCCGGGACCACCACCGATGATGCCGATGGATTTACCGGTGGCTGGTTTGATTTCCGGCATAAACATCTCATGGGTCATATCAAAGTCGGCAGCAAAGCGTTTGAGCCAGGCAATGGCGATGGGCTGATCGACGTCGCCGCGACGGCAGGCATCTTCACAGGGATGGGGACAGACCCGGCCAATGGCCCCGGGCAGGGGCAGTTGTTCTTTGATCAGCTTCAACGCTTCTTCGAATTCGCCATTGGCAATCAGGCCGACATAGCCCTGGCAGTCGGTGGTGCCGGGACAGGCCCGTTTACAGGGAGCGACGCAGTCGCCGATGTGTTTGGAAAGTAACAGCTCCAGGTTGGTTTTGCGGGATTCGATGACCCGGGGGGTCCTGGTGCTGACCACCATGTTGTCGCTGATTTCGGTGGCGCAGGCTTTTAAAATCTTGGGAATGCCCGCAACTTCCACCACACAGAGGCCGCAGGAACCGTAAATCTCCAGGCGGTCGTCATAGCACAGGGTGGGAATATCAATTGCATTTTCCCGGGCGACGTCTAAAATGGTTTGTCCGGGAATGCCGGTGACTTCTTTTCCATCGATGTTTAGTTTAAATTTTTTCATTCTCCCACTCCTTTCTAGTCAATGATGACGGAATCAAATTTACAGACGGTGAAGCATTTACCGCACTTGATGCAGATGTCCTGATTGATTTCATGGACCTGCTTCTTTTCACCGGTAATGGCATCAACGGGACAGTTCTTCTTACAGGCGCCGCAACCGACGCATTTGTTGGCGTCAATGGTATAGGTCAGCAGCGGTTTACAACTTTTGGCGGTACATTTATGATTGTAAATATGGTCTTCATATTCGTTGCGGAAATATTTGATGGTGGTCAGCACCGGGTTGGGGGCAGTCTGACCGAGGCCGCACAGGGAACCGTCTTTGATCTTATAGCAGAGTTCTTCGAGCAGCTCGATGTCGCCATCCCGGCCTTCGCCCTGGGTAATCCGGTTGAGGATTTCGAGCATCCGGGTGGTACCGACGCGGCAGTAGGTACATTTGCCGCAGGATTCTTTACAGGTGAAGTCGAGGAAAAACCGGGCCATGTCGACCATACAGGTGGTTTCATCCATGACGACCATCCCGCCGGAGCCCATAATGGCCCCGGTTTTGGTGATTTCGGCGTAGTCTATTTGGGTTTCAAGCAGACTGGCGGGGATACAGCCGCCGGAGGGTCCACCCATTTGCACGGCTTTAAAGGCTTTATCGGCTTTGATGCCGCCTCCGATGTCAAAAATGACATCTT
Source organism: Acetobacterium sp. (assembly GCA_022013395.1). Taxonomy (GTDB): domain Bacteria; phylum Bacillota; class Clostridia; order Eubacteriales; family Eubacteriaceae; genus Acetobacterium. Next base: position 1,982 of record JAKLQL010000029.1, on the reverse strand, counting down.
TTAAGGTTAATCCCATGGGAATCTCCACCAGGCCGCCTTTTTTGACCTTGCCGGTTAAGGCAAAGACTTTGGTACCTTTACTTTCCCGGGTACCCAGGGCAGCATAGGCGTCGCCGCCGTTACGGAAGATCCAGGGGACGTTGGCGAAAGTTTCGACGTTGTTGATGTTGGTGGGTTTATTCCAGTAGCCTTTCTGGGCCGGGAAGGGTGGTTTTAATCGGGGCATTCCCCGCTCCCCTTCTAATGAAGCGATCAGGGCGGTTTCTTCGCCGCAGACGAAGGCACCGGCACCGGCTTTGATGCGCAGATCGAAGGCGAATCCGGTGCCGAAGATGTCGTTACCGAGGTAGCCCTTTTCCCGGGCCTGATCAATGGCCTTCTGGAGCCGCACGATGGCCAGCGGGTATTCGGCCCGGACGTAGACGATGCCTTCGTTGGCACCGATGGCCCGGGCGCCGATTAACATCCCTTCAATCAGGGCATGGGGATCGCTTTCGAGGACAGAGCGGTCCATAAAGGCCCCGGGGTCGCCTTCGTCGGCGTTACAGACCATATATTTGGTGGTTCCGGGGGATTTTTTAGCGGCATCCCATTTGAACCAGGTCGGGAATCCGGCGCCGCCCCGACCTTTTAAACCGGCGACTTTGACGGTGTCGATAATTTCTTCCGGAGTCATTTCAGTCAAGCATTTCTTGGCGGCGACGTAGCCGTCAACGGCCAGATAGTCGTCAATCTGCTCGGGATCGATGATCCCGGAGTTGCGCAAAACAATCCGTTGCTGTTTGCCGATCATGGTGATATCTTCCTGGGAGATCCGTAAATCTGCCAGTTCTTGTTGGGCAATCACGTAATCGTCAATGATCCGCCGGGCATCGTCGGTGGTGACATTCACGAAGGTAACTTTATTGCCGGCATCGTCAACCACGTCAACAATGGGTTCCAGATAACAGGTGCCGATGCAGCCGGTTTGTTCGACGGAAAGATTTAAACCTTTTTCAGCGATGATGGCTTCAAAGGCGGTCTGGACTTTGTGGGCGCCGGCGGCGATGCCGCAGCTGCCTGATCCGATAATCACTTTCATGCGGTTACCTCCTGAGCACTGGTCTCTGAATCTATCCCTTCATCACCGGCCTTTTCTTTTAATTCGGCTAGGATATGGGTAACCTTGTCGCGGGTCAGCTGGCCGTAGGTATCGTCGTTGATCATCATCACCGGCGACAGGCTGCAACAGCCCAGACAGGCGACGTTGTTCAGGGTGAACAGCCCATCGGGGGTGGTTTCACCTTCGGTGATATCGAGGTAGTCCATCACGGCTTCTTCGACCTGTTTGGAGCCATTGACGTGACAGGCGGTACCCTGGCAGAGCATGATCAGGTATTTCCCCACCGGTTTAAAGCGGAACTGGGTGTAGAAGGTGGCAACCCCGTAAACCCTGGCAATGGCGGTGTGGGTTTCCTGGGCAATATGGCGCATCAGCTCCACCGATAAAAAGCCGTAGCGCTCCTGGGCTTTCTGGAGGATTGTGATCAGACTTCCGGGGATGTCGGCGTAGCGGTCCAGCACCGGGGAAAGTTCCGCAAAGGGGTTGGGCTGATCCCCATGACAACCACAGCCACAGCCGGGTTCGTGCTGATGTTCATGTGTTTCTTGACTCATATAATAAAACTCCTTTCAATTTCGGCAGTTATAGTTATTGTTTTTTATTCTTTATAATTATTCACTTTTTTTAGTAGAAAAAATTGTACATTTGCGTACAATTTAAGTAAATAATTAAAAAAAACTGTAAATGTTATAGACCGCTGGAAAATAAATTTCCAGCGGTCATGTTTGGACGATTTTTCTTTTATTTATGTTTGCGTTAATGGGATAAAATCTTTGCTCCCCGTTGTAAGCCGGTATCTCCTGATCGAACAAACTCTAAAATGCCATAGGGTTCAACCATTTCAAAGAAGCCTTCGATTTTATAACGGGTTCCGGTAATT
>JAKLQL010000312.1 GCA_022013395.1 Acetobacterium sp. | reverse complement strand
GAATATATTAACAACCCCCGAGAAATTGAAGAGCGTAGTTTTGAAATTATTACCGCCGAAATGGGAGACAAGGTTTTCCCGGAAGCAATTGCCCCAATGGTTAAACGGATCATTCATACCACTGCTGATTTTGAATATGCAGATTTACTGGAAATACTGAACAACGGTTATGAAAGCGGGATGGAAGCCCTGAAACAAGGCAAGAAAATTTATGCTGATACCCGGATGATTCAGGTCGCCGTTAATAAAAAAGCTTTGGCCGATCACGGCCTTGAAATCGTTAATTTTGTTCACGATGCTGATGTGGCCGCAGAAGCCAAAGAACGAGGCGTGACCCGCTCGACTGTCAGCATGGAAAAAGCACTAAAAGACGACAGCGTCGGCATTTTTGCCATCGGTAATGCGCCCACCGCTTTGTATACTCTAATTGAACAGGTGAAACTGGGCAATGCCAAACCAGCTCTGATTATTGGCGCACCGATTGGTTTTGTTGGAGCGGCTGAATCTAAGGAAGCCTTGGATCAGATCGACAGCCCAATTATTCGGATCAACGGACGTAAAGGCGGCAGCCCAGTGGTGGCAGCGATCCTTAACGCCATGCTTTATCAATTGGGAAGAGAATGGTAAGCAGGATGAGCGCAGCGAAAAAAGGAATTTTTTATGGTATTGGGGTTGGTCCCGGAGATCCGGATCTGCTCACGGTTAAAGCCGCCAAGGTTTTAGATGCCTGTGATGTGGTGATTACCCCGGTAAAAAAAATGGGCAGCACCAGCGTTGCCTTTGAAATTGTCAAAAGTCATATCGCCGATTTGTCAAAGGTTGTTGAAATGAACTTTCCGATGATTTCGCTTTCTCAGGAACGGGAAGCCTTGGAAAAGCAATGGAAAGAAAATGCTGATGAAATTGAAGTGCTTCTTAATCAGGGTAAGGATGTCGCCTTTATTACCCTGGGTGATCCGATGGTCTTCAGCACCTATTCTTATGTGATGGAATATCTATTAAAACGCAATATTGAAATCGTGACACTCTCCGGAGTCCCATCATTCTGTAATTTGGGCGCCCAACTCAATATTCCGCTGACCCAGGGTGAAGAATCGTTGGGTGTTGTGGCGATGACTCAGCCGGTAGAAGAAATCCGGGCGATTCTGGATGCCCACCAGAACATCGTGGTGATGAAAATTTCCGCTAATAATGCCTGGATGGCTGAAGAGCTGGAAGCCCGCGGTCTGGAAAAAAGCTTTGTACTGGTATCCAACATCGGCATGGAAACCCAGCAGGTGGTTCGGGATATTGATGTGTTAAAAGGCAAGATTCCCTATTTATCGACCCTATTAATCAAAAAGAATTATCCCCTTCAGTAAGGGAGGTAAGCGATGTTAAATAAAACCAT
>JAKLQL010000311.1 GCA_022013395.1 Acetobacterium sp. | reverse complement strand
TTTTGTCAGAATCAATCCATGATATAAGTTATCAATTGCCACAAAGGAACCAATCTCTGGATTAATTTGGTAGACATACCCTTCTACCCAGTCACCAACCTTGTAGGGTGCTCCTACTTTTAATAATGGATATATTTTCATGGTTGCACATAAGCGGTCACTCTTATCGGTATAGAGATTAACCAGATAATCGCGTCCTTTGAGTACCTTCATGGTTTGCTCATTATAGGGAAGCAACAGATCTTTTTCCAATCCCCAATCCAAAAATGCTCCGACCTTGGTTACATCAGCAACCTTGAGTACTGCAAATTCACCCAGTTGAATTTTGGGTTCCCGCATTGTTGAAATCAGACGGTCCTTTGAATCACGATACACAAACACTTCAATTTCATTGCCAACCCGGGAATTTCTTGACACTTCTTTTTCGGGTAACAAAACCACATTTTTTTCATCGGTTCCATCAGATAAATATGCGCCAATCGCTGTAATCCGTTCTATTTTTAAACCTTGTACTTTTCCTACTGTTATCATTTCTTAAACCTCGTTTATTTTAGTGAATAGGCATAAAAAAGGCCGTGTTCATCACACAACCCTTGTTTTACCAAATTATTTCATGTTTTTTAGTTCTCGCCGATTCTGTTCAATTTGATCGTTCATTTCTTTTAACTGAATTTGAAAACTATACAATAATTTATCGGCATAGTTTTGTGTACCGGTTTTTAATGCTTTCGCACTCACATTAGCATTTCGCATAATCTCGTTAGCATTTGCGGTTGCAGTTTTAGTAATTTCATTGGTGTCGATTAATTCTCTTAATCGCTTTTCTGCTTCTGCTTTGATGTGATCTGCTTCGCTCTGTGCCGCAAAAATGATTTTCTTTCGCTCTGCAACTATTTTTTTTGCTTCCGCCAATTCTTCCGGTAGTGAATCTCTTATTTCGTCAATGATATCTATAACTTCTTCAGGATTTACTAACGTTTTAGATGAAAAGGGAAGCGTGTTTCCTTTTTCCACGACTTCTTCTAATTCTGCTAATAAGTCAAGTACCCTCATTTCATACATCCTTCCTCATACTTCTTTTGTATCGCTTTTTCAACGTTCTTAGGGAGAAAATCGGATACGTCTCCCTGATATTTAACAAGTTCTTTTACTAAAGTCGAGCTTAAATAAGAGTGTTTATTGCTCGTTATCATAAAAAATGTTTCAATCTCATTATCAAGATGCTTATTGGTTAATGCCATTTGAAACTCGTATTCAAAATCTAAAAAGGCTCGAAGCCCCTTGACAATGATATTGGTATTTCTCATTCTCACATAGTCAATGAGGAGACCGTCATAGAAATCAACCTCCACATTTTCAATTCCGTGAAGACAATCTTTAATCAGTTCCACACGTTC
>JAKLQL010000310.1 GCA_022013395.1 Acetobacterium sp. | reverse complement strand
GATTCGTAATCAGTAGGTCGGGGGTTCGATTCCCCCCGCTAGCTCCAGTAAAAAATAATATTTAGTTAAAAGAATGGCTTTAATTAGCGATTCTTTTTTTATTTTTTGAATTATGTCTCCACCAAAAGTGTGACCGACTGTGAAAAATCAAAAAACTCTGGCTATTTCTGGCTATTTTACCCCTATTATTTGTCGTACTTTTTATCGACTGTTTATTGTAAGATAAAAATGTAGATCAAAAATACTGAATATTTCGGCTGAAAAAACCAGCCTGTCCGGAGATTCGTGTCACCGAGTCCGGACAGTGGTTTCAGATGTTTCGGTATCGTGCCAATTGGCTATTTAAGGGTTTTTAGAATCGATTCCGTAGATTTCCCGCATGGAGCGGTCGTGATCCTTATCAATATACTGAATTTCGATGCTGTGTGAATTATGAACAATCCGATCAAGTATGGCATCGGCGACAGTTGCTTCAGGAAATTTGCTGTACCAGCCGAGTGGAGCAAACTGGGAGCAGAAAATCGTGGAAACCTTTTTATGACGGGCGTGGATAATCTCCAGTAAGTCCCGGGCTTCCGTTTCAGTCAGTTTGATCAGCAACCATTCATCGAGGATCAGGAGGGTGTATTTCTGATAGTGTCTGATCGTTTCTTTGAACTTGCCCTCACCCCGGGCTACCGCCAGTTCGGCCAGTAGTTCCGGCAGACGGATGTATTTTGTGGCGTAATAGTGTTTGCAGGCTTCCATTCCCAGCGAACAGGCAATGTAGGACTTACCGGTACCCGTTGCACCGGCAATAATAATATTGTGTGCTTCCCGGATGTATTCACAGGTCGACAGGCGTTCAATCAGCTTTTTATTGAGCTTTCGACCTGCCTGATAATTGATGTCATTCACATTTGCCTGGGACTGATCAAAACCAGCCTTTCTGATCAGTCGCTGCAGTCGGTTATTCTTGCGGCTGGTATATTCCCGGTCAACCATCAGACCGAACCGGTCTTCAAACGGAATATCCGCCATAGAGGGGTCGTTCAATTGCAGTCGGAAAGCATCAGCCATTGTTGACAGGTGCATTTCGATGAGTTTATTGAGGGTGGCTTCATTCGTCATGATGCTTACCTCCATAATAGCCGGGTCCCCGGGTATACCCGTATTGATTTTCAACCGATATCTCATGATTCTGATCTGGCTGATCGGACAGTTTATCCTGTCCGGTTGTGAGAATGTTTTTCACACTCTTATAACTGGGATGAGGCGTATAGGACAAGGCCTTTTTACAGGCGGCTTCCAGACGGTTGACCGAATATTTATCAGCCAGCTTCAGCAGACCCATACAGGATTTATATCCCTGCTGTTCGACTTTGAAGGAAGCAAGAATGGATTTGACTGTCGTAACGCTATGGGGCCCGATTTTCTGGGCCCATTCAATGAAGCGATCGCCGTTCCACTCCAGGTATTTCTGATGATCCTCCGGCATATGCGCCTGAAGCGTACTGTACTGGTTGGAGCGACCATGGAGGCGTTTGTGGGAGCAGATCCGCTGATTGTGGTAGAACACTTCGACAATCGATCGGGTCAGTCGCACATCCACTTCCTGTTTGATGTATTCATAAGGAACCGAGTAATGCATTTTGTCCACTGAAATATGGTAATTGAACTGTACCGTGGCTTGCTTCCATTGTGACAATTCATAGGCGACGGCTGGCAACGGCGTGAGAAAAGGCTTTTCATCAGCAAAGTAAACACTGTACCGACTGCCATCCTTTTTCTGAAAGGGCTTATGGTTGAGTTTTTCCAGCTGAATCTGGATTTCAAGATTCAGTTCCTCAAGCGCAAAGAATTTCTCGTTGCGGATGGCCGCGGTAATCCAGTTGGTGACAACATTGACCGAACCCTCAACACCTGGTTTGT
>JAKLQL010000309.1 GCA_022013395.1 Acetobacterium sp. | reverse complement strand
TGGCAAGGGATATTGCCATTCGCTTTAATCAACAATTCGGTGATGTCTTTAAGGTGCCGGAAGCGTATTTTGGGGAATCTGGAGCACGGATCATGAGTCTTCAGGAACCCACTCGGAAAATGTCAAAATCCGATGAAAATGCCAATGCCTTTATCTCGCTGTTGGATGATTCCAAAACCATTGTCAAGAAGTTTAAACGTGCCGTCACTGACTCGGATATGGCGGTTCATCATAATCGGGACGAAAAACCTGGGGTTTCCAATTTAATGGAAATCTATTCCTGCGCCACCGGAAAAAGCCTGGATGAGATTACTCAGGAATTTGAAGGCAAAGGCTATGGCGATTTTAAACAGACAGTTGGTGAAGCTGTCGCTGATACCATGCTGCCGGTCCAAAACGAATATCATCGGTTGCTTAATGAAAAAATGTATCTGGAACAGATCATGCATACCCATGCAGAAAAGGCATCTCAGATTGCCTGGAAAACCCTGTCAAAAGTGCGGAAAAAAGTAGGATTTGTGACCGTATAACAATCAAGACATTCTGAATCACCATCTTTAATAAAAGGATGGTGATTTTTTAAAATAGCGGAGAATTAGTGGTTTGAAAAATAAGAAAGGATAGACCCATGGGAATTACAATGATCATTGGGCGGCAGTCACCGATTTTGAGTGAAACGGTTTATCGCCAAATCAGCGAGGCGCTGGTATCGGGAAAAGAAAAACTGATTTTAATGGTTCCGGAACAGTTTACCTTAGGGGCAGAAGAAGCTTTAATCAAAGCTAATCACCTTGCGGGTTTGTTAAATGTGGAAGTGTTAAGTCCCAAGCGGCTGGGAAACCGGGTCTTGCAGGAAACCGGTGGGCTGACTAAGACTTATATGGATACCCATGGGAAGAACATGCTACTGCAAAAAACGCTGGGAGATATTCAGGAACAATTGACGATCTACCGCTCCAGTGTTAAAAAGCCCGGATTCCTCCAGAGTATTTCTGATCTGATCAGCGAATTAAAACAAAATGAAATTACCCCGGAAAATTTGGCAGAAACTAGAAAGAATCTGAATCAGGGGATTATGCCACAAAAAATGGACGATGTTATTAAAATATATGCCCATTTTCAGGAGTTGCTCGGGAATGACCGCAAAGATGAAGAGGATTTTCGCAACTTTGTCTGTGACAAGATTCCAACAGTGGAGTTTCTCAAGCAGGCTGAAATCTGGCTGGATGGTTTTCAGAACTTCTCAGCCCAGGACTACCGTATGATTGCAAATCTGGTGGAAACGGCAAAAGAAATTTATATTGCTTTGCCCTGGGACCCGGAGCCGGCGGCCCGGGATCAGGAAGTATTTCAACTAACAGACAATACCATGAACGCCATTAAGGAAATTGGTGCCCGAGCAAGCGTTTCATTCAGACTGGAATCGGTGTTGCTTAAAGCTGAAAAAAGTCCGGAGTTGCGGCATCTGGAAACGAATCTCTTCGCCTATCCTAAAATGGAATATGGTGAGGAGGTTCATCAAATCAGCCTAACCCAGTGCCAAAATACCTGGGAAGAAGTGGAAATGGGGGCCCGGAAGATTCTCGAACTGATTCGCGAAGATGAGCTTGCTTTTCGGGACATCGTGGTGCTGGCTGGTGATCTGGAAGAGTATGGCAGTATCATCAAACGAATCTTCACCCAATACAAAATTCCCTTCTTTATGGATGATCTCCGGGCCATCGGGGACAACCATCTGGTAGAAGCGGTGGTCTCAGCTCTGGAAGCGATTCAGAATAATTACCGCTTTGATGATGTTTTTGGTTTTGTTAAAACCGGTTTTTCACCCATCACTCTGAGCGAATGTGAAGATCTGGAAAACTATACCCTGGAATTTGGGATCCGCGGAAAACAGTGGGAGCATGAATTCACTAAAATCAGTCAGAATGAAGCCCTGGATTTAGACAGTTTAAACCTGCTACGAAACAAATTGATTGAACCCCTGTCAGCCTTAAAAGAAACCATGAAAGCCAGTCAAACCTGTCAGGAGTA
>JAKLQL010000308.1 GCA_022013395.1 Acetobacterium sp. | reverse complement strand
CCTTGTCACTGGCGATAATTTGAAAGATAATAATTAAAGCAAGTATGATAACAACACCGGAAATGACAATAAAAAGGAAGCGTTTTTTATCTAAAAACAGTTTTATTTTTTCATACATGAAATAACACCTTTAGTAACAAATTTATATAGTTAAATTTATCATAAAAGATGGCTATAATTCAACGTCCGTTTTGTAACAAATTATTATAATAGTCGTTACGAGTGAAAATAGCATAAAAAAAACGCTGAAAATAATATGAATCATATTATTTCTCAGCGCTTTTGAAAAATCAGTGAAATAGGATTAACATTTATCCATGGTTCGGGTGGCAACGACATCAATACCAAGACCCAAAAGATTTTTTACCACAACGTCACCAGTTTTAATCGGCGCTTTTACCACAACTTGGTTAATAACCGCCATAGCATCAAAAATCTGGCCTTTGGGAATGGGTTCAGCCGTCTTAACGGGAAGGCGGGGCAGCATCGCATTTTGAATAACAACCGTGGTGGGAATAACCCGGGTCGGGTTAGTCATCTCATTGACAGCATATTTTGGACCACGTTTACAGGTGTTGCCGGTTACCTCATAGGTACCATCTGCTTTTTCCTCAATGGTCATTTGGCACCCGATGGGGCAAACAATACAGGTCATATCTTTTTTCATTATTTTGCCTCCTCTACGACAAATCGGATTTCTCCGGCGGGATATTGAGCAAGAACATCTTTGGCAATTTTAAAGTTTACCATTTCTGCTGGTAGTAATTTCTTTTCTTTTTTGGTGGCAATCAGCTGATCACCGATATAGGCATTAACGACTTTATCTTTAAATACCTGACGAACCCGCATATAGAAGGTTACCTTTTCTTCCACGTTCTTCATGGACACCTGCTGAGGAACAACATAGCCGATTCCATCGCCGTTGGTGGTTGTAAAGGTTATGTTGGTATCCAGATCGCCTTTTATGTATTTGGCCGCGCCTTTACCGGCAAGAACGGCTTCTTCACTAACAAAATCCACCAGGTCATGGACATGAACAACATTACCACAGGCAAAAACCCCGGGCATGGAAGTCTGTCGAAGTTCACCAACAATGGCACCATTGGTACGATTATCCATGACAACGCCTGCATTACGGGTGATTTCATTTTCGGGAATCAAGCCCACCGAAAGAAGGAGGGTATCACAAGGAATATATTCTTCGGTGCCAGGAATGACTTTCAGTTTCTCATCAACCTTGGCAATGGTAACACCTTCAATTCGATCTTTGCCATGAATAAAAGTAATGGTGGTGCTTAATTTTAACGGGATATCGTAGTCATCTAAACATTGAACAATATTACGAACCAACCCATTGGAGTAAGGCATCAGTTCACAAACCGCCTGAACATGGGCACCTTCGAGAGTCATTCGACGCGCCATAATCAGTCCGATATCGCCAGAACCCAGAATAACGACTTCCTTACCAACCATGTAGCCTTCCATGTTGATAAAACGTTGAGCTGTACCGGCAGTGAAAACGCCCGATGGACGGTATCCGGGGATACCAATCGCTCCAGAGGTTCGTTCGCGACATCCCATGGTTAAAACAACCGCCTTGGTTTCGATGATCATGTACCCGTTTTCTTCGTTGATAACATGAATCGCTTTGAGATCGCCGTTGTCATGTAAATCCAGAACCATGGTAT
>JAKLQL010000028.1 GCA_022013395.1 Acetobacterium sp. | reverse complement strand
GTATAGGTTTTGGGATCCAGCTGATGAAGAATATGAGCCGGCATTTTTAATTCTTTAGGCGAAATGAAAACAAATTGAACGCCCTGATATCGGCTTAATGTTTTAACCAGCGAGTGAATGGTTCGGCCAAAAAGTAAATCGCCGCAGACTCCCACCACATGGTTATCACAGCCGCCTTTGAATTTTCTGATCGTTAATAAGTCTGTCAATGTCTGAGTGGGATGTTCGTGTCCGCCATCGCCGGCATTGATAATGGGCATTTCGTTGGCAAATTTCGAAACCAGTCGAGCCGTTCCTTCCCGGGGATGCCGGATTACCGCAATGTCAGAATAACACTCGATAGTCCTGATGGTATCGCCCAGACTTTCGCCCTTGGAAACCGATGAATTATTGGGATCATCGAATCCGATGATTTCTCCGCCAAGCCGAAGCATGGCTGCTTCAAAACTGAACCGTGTCCGTGTGGAAGGCTCATAAAAAAGGCTGGCCAATAATTTTCCCTTGCAAACCAAAGAATAACCCTCGGGGTCTGCAATAATATTATCAGCCAGCTGCATAATCGATTCAATTTCGTCCAGTTGAAAGTCTCCAGGCTCGATTAAATGTCTTCCTTTTAACATAATGTTCCTCCTATCATAAACACAATTATGGGCAAAAAACTAGCCGCTTATAAACTAGCGGCATACTTTCTAACAGGCAATTTTCCTTATTAAATGTATCGTTTCTTTTGCACCTTGATGCCTCGCTTACAAAAAGCCTGCATACTTAATTACAATAATCATAATTTAATTAGCCTGAATTGTCAATGCTCTTTGCTTAAAAGAAACCGTTATCTTAAGATATTATTTCATTTTTGGGGGTAAGTAATTGATATGTAACTGTGGGTACCCAGATTAGCACCATTTGAATTTTTGTTCTTTGGATTTATCTGGAATTTCAACCCCGAAAATGGTATGATATTAAGAAAAAGGGAGGGATTTTATATGTATTTCGTAACTTATCAATACAACGCATTTAGTGAAGGCGGCATTCTGACAGCAGATGAAACCAAGGTTTTGCCGATTACCACCATCGGAAAGCTGATGGGTCTCAAATTTCCCGAGCGTCTCATCGACTTTATTCCACTGGCTACTGATGAACTGCTGGCAGACATGAAAAAAGTCATGGATGAGCACTCTAATCTCGGCATTAATCTGAGCCTGGTTAAACTGCTGGCACCCATACCCAAGCCCCCAAGAAATATTTTCTGTCTGGGTAAAAACTATGCTGACCACGCCAAAGAGATTAAAAATATCCCGACCATGGGAGAAGTACCGGAAAACCCCATTTATTTTTCCAAACTTCCTACCTCGGTTACCGGACCGGACACTGTCATTCTATCCCATGCCAAAGCCACCAAACAAATCGATTACGAAGTTGAGTTGGCGATTGTTATTGGCAAAAAAGGTTCTGACATCTCAAAAGAAGACGCGGAAGATTACATTTTCGGATATACCATTGCCAACGACATCACGGCCCGGGATCTCCAGAAAAAGCATTCCCAATGGTACAAAGGCAAATCGTTGGACACTTTCTGTCCGCTGGGCCCGAGAATCCTCCATAAAAATAATTTAAGAATCCCCTTTGACCTGGATATTACC
>JAKLQL010000307.1 GCA_022013395.1 Acetobacterium sp. | reverse complement strand
GTTCTCACTCCTTTTTATCCAATGGGTCCCTTCATCCTTTCCGAACCAGGGCATCTGCCGCTTGGCCTAATGCCGGGAATCTCCTCTTAAAATGGGGATCGCATCCTCCAGGGAAGACTGGCCTTCCAGATAAGGCTTTAGTTCCTTATAACCAATTGCTTTCAGCGCGGTCAGGTTCCAGTCATAGCCCCGGTCAATCAGCATTTTCGTTTCATCAATGAGACCATCCCCAATCATTAGATCAACCCGGTGATTGATGCGATCATAAAGAATCTCACGTTCCCAGTCTAAACCAAGTATCACATAATCGTAGGGGACGTCCTGTTTTTTGGTCTGCTCATCAAAATAGGATTTTGGCTTCCCGGTGAGCTCATAAATTTCCAGAGCCCGAATAACCCGATTCAGATTATTTGGATGGACAATTTCAGCCGTGGCCGGATCCACCGATTTCAGCCGTTCATAAAGAGCGTCCCGGCCAAGGATTTCGGCTTCGGCAGTGAGCCGCCAGCGGATTTCTTCGTCATTGTCTTTTTTTTGAAAATCCCAGGGCAGCGTAAGACTATTAATATAGAGTCCTGTCCCCCCTAATACAATCGGCAGTTTTCCTTTGATAAGAATTGTTTCAATGGCATTAAGAGCCGCTGCTTTAAAACTTGCCACGCTGAATTCTTCATTCGGTAGCACACAGTCCACCAGATGATGGGGAATCCCCTGCATTTCTTCAGGGGTGACCTTGGCCGTTCCGATGTTCATATACTTATAAATTTGCATCGAATCGGCTGAGATAATTTCGCCGTCAAGCTTTTTAGCCAGCGCCACCCCCAAGGCGGTTTTTCCGCTGGCGGTGGGTCCGACTAGGACTAAAACTTTGGGTTTGTTCACTTTCATCTTATACTACCCGTTTGAATAATTTCATTAATTCATATTCCTTTAATCTCATAATAATCGGTCGGCCATGGGGGCAGGTATAGGGATTATCTAATGCCATCAGGTTTTCCAGCAGTTTGCTGATTTCACTGTGCGTGAGCTGTTGCCCCCCCTTAATAGCTGCTTTGCAGGCCATGGTAATGATCCTGTTTTTGGCATTTTCCGAAAAAGCAGTCTTTGACAAGTTATTGTCATCTCTTTCAAAAAGATTTTCATCAATCATGGTTTTTAGTAACTCAACGCTTTGAGGCTCTCCTAAAAGCACTGGCACACTGCGCACCAATAAGGTATTTTCACCAAAAACATCACAATCATAACCCAGTTTTTGATAATCAGTTAGCGCCATTTCCACCTGATCCAAATCTTTGGGACGAATTTTTATGGGTATCGGCGTCATTAGACCCTGACTGGGGAGCCGATCGCCCCGTTTAAAAATCCCCAAAAGCTCCTGGGTGATAAACGCTTCATGAGCAGCATGCTGATCCAGCAGATAAATTTCCTTTTCGCCTTCGAGCAGAATATAGACATTAAATAACTGACCGACAATTTTCATTTTTGCCAAATCGTTAACACCCGGTTTTGCAACTGGCTGGTTTGACACTTGTTTGATATTTTCTTGATTAATGCTTTGTAGCGGTGTTTTGTCTTGGGCTAATTCCAATCCAGCAAATACGACTGGCGTTTCGGCAACCCGATTTTGTTCACCAGAGACTGGTAATGGGTCAATTGTCAAAGACAATTGCTTCAGTGGATCGTCCTGATTTCTTAATACTGGTTCACGTGGCTTAACTTCTGACTCCTCAGATATTTCTGGCGTTTTAGATATAGATGCATCACGCTGATTTTCCAATTTTTCCGTCATCCTGCTATTCTGTGTAATATGTATCCTTGTCTTTTCCTTCAGTGACAATTGATCCTGATCCTCTTTTGCCATCAAGTCCGTGATTTGATCTGCTTTTCCAGACGGTTTAACTAGCTCAGCAGATTTTTCCAGATCTGTTCCACCAATAGTAGACTTTCTGGGCTTTGTCCTTAAAACAGACTCAAGGGTCGTCTGGTTTTGAATCTCTTCCGTTTTACTAATGTCTTTACCGTTGCTTTGAATTTTATACTTTTCTTTTTGGTGATTCGCTGAACTGTTTATTTCCTCAGTTTGTGAGCAGGAAGTTTTTTGATTCTGATCAGCTTGAGTTCCCACATCAACAATCAGATTGGCGTTCCGAAGTGTTTCTCGAATCCCCTGCTTAAAGAGCAGACAAACCAGACTTTCATTGAGAATTTTTATTTCCGTTTTAGCTGGATGGATATTTATATCCAGCATCCGGCCGGGCAGTTCGATAAAAATAATCCCCAACGGATGTTGGTGCTTCATACTATAACCTTCGTAGGCTTCGTCTAACGCCTGGGCCAGCCGGCTATTTTTAATGTAACGGCCATTGATGAAAAACACCTGATCTTCACGGTGACTTCGCATGGTCTTTAGATTTCCGACAAAGCCGGCCAACTTCATCGGTTTGTTTTCATAGTCAAGGGCGATCAGATTGTCAGCAACCTCAACACCATAAAGTCCTTTCACCACATCCAGCACCTTTCCGGTGCCGGGAGTATCCAGAACTTTTCGGCCGTTGCTGCTTACCTGAAAGCGAATTCCCGGATGGGAAACCGCAATTTTTTCCACCAGATCACGGACAATGGTTTCTTCTTTCTTGTCCTTCTCCAGGTGTTTGCGGCGCGCCGGCGTGTTGTAAAAGAGCTCTCTAACGGTAATTTCGGTACCCCGGTTATAGGCGCACACCCGTTGATTGATCAGCTTGCCGCCTTCAAAAATGGTCTGACTACCGACCTCTTCATCCACATACCGGGTGGTGATTTGTACCTTGGCCACGGCGGAAACGCTGGATAAGGCCTCCCCCCGAAACCCCAGCGAGTCAATCGATTCCAGATCCTCGATAGCTGAGAGCTTACTGGTAGCATGACGCTTAAAAGCCAACGGAATTTCATTATAGGCGATACCGCAGCCATTGTCCCGGACACTAATCCGGTTTTTGCCGCCCGCCTCAATGATCACCGCAATCTGATCGGCACCAGCATCAATGGCGTTTTCTACCAATTCTTTGACCACTGAGACAGGTCGGATAATAACCTCACCAGCGGCTATTTTATTAATTGTTTCATTATTTAACATTTTGATTTTCATGAGAAATATTATATCACAAGAAAAACGGACCGTCGATAAAACCTGTCGGAAAAAAGCGTTAATCTATTGCGCTTTAAAATAGGTAATTGCAAAAGTGCCGTGAGCTTTGAGCCCAGTTTCGCACGGAACAATTTCTACACTAGGGCGAACAACATTTTCTTGTGCTGTTCGCCTACACGTTACGAAATTGTTTTCGCGAAGGCAATGAGCCAATCACAAGCTTGCTTATAGTTGGCGACGGCCCGCGAACAAGAAGAAATTCGCATCGCGATTTCTTCTTGTTGTGGAAACTGTACCCAAAGCAACTATTGTTCAATGTTTTTAATTTCGCAAATGCCTAAGCTTTAAAAAAACAGGAGCTGTCCTAAGACAGCTCCCGCTTGTTTACTGTAAATTATTCACTATCCATGCTCAATTGTACATTGGAATCGCCTTTGGGTCGGTTGAGAATCGGTTTAACTTCTGGTAACTCGATGCCCAATGCTTCTTTTAAGACTTCCTCAATGGTCGAAACATGAATGATGGTTAAGGCATTTCTGACTTCTTCCGGAATATCGCTGACATCTTTTTCATTATCTTTTGGCAATAATATTGTGGTAATGCCACTGCGCTGTGCTGCGATAACCTTTTCCTTAATGCCGCCAACTGGTAGCACCTGACCGCTTAAGGTAATTTCGCCGGTCATGGAAAGTTTTGAATCTACTGGTTTGCCCAAGATCAATGATGCCAAAGCGGTTGTTAATGTAACCCCGGCAGACGGCCCATCTTTTGGTGTTGAACCAGATGGCACATGGATATGGGTGTCATTTTTGAAATAATCAAAGCCGTTGGCCAAATCACCTAACCGTGATCGGATCAGGCTCATGGCAATGGTGGCACTTTCTTTCATAACATCGCCCAATTGACCGGTTAGGGTCAGCTTGCCGCTTCCTGGCATCAGACTGGCTTCGGTGAAGAGAATCTCTCCGCCGACTGCTGTCCATGCCATTCCGGTTACGACGCCTGGTTTGTTATTTTCACCCGCTTTTTCG
The DNA here is from genome assembly GCA_022013395.1 of Acetobacterium sp. GTDB lineage: Bacteria > Bacillota > Clostridia > Eubacteriales > Eubacteriaceae > Acetobacterium. Next base: position 1,481 of record JAKLQL010000307.1, on the reverse strand, counting down.
TGACGTCTGGTTTTGTTTCCCAATACTTCACTGATGTTTTGTGTTGTTACCACAAATGGGAGTTCAACTTTTTTCGAGACGATTTTTTCCGAAACAACTCGGGCAATTTTTGCCAGTTGCTTGGTCAAACCACGTACCCCAGCTTCGGCGGTGTAGTTTTCAACGATCGCTTCAACCGCAGTTTCTTCGATTTGAAGCATCTCATTGGTTAAACCATGGTCTTTTAAAACACTTGGTAACAGGTGATCAATGGCAATCCGTTTCTTTTCACCGTTGGTATAACTTGACAGCTGAATAATTTCGGCACGATCTAAGAGTGGTGCCGGGATTGTACTAAGGTCATTGGCGGTGGCAATAAAGAATACCTCGGATAAATCGTAAGGTATTTCTAAATAGTGATCCGAGAAGGTACAATTTTGTTCAGGATCTAAAACTTCCAGCAATGCTGAACCGGGGTCGCCCTGGTGGGACATCCCCATCTTGTCAATTTCATCGAGGATGAAAACCGGATTTTTCGCCTCAGCGTTGGCAATTCCTTTAATGATCCGTCCTGGCATTGCGCCCAGATAAGTCTTACGATGTCCCCGAATTTCGGCTTCATCGCGAACCCCACCCAAGCTGGCACGGACATATTTACGATCTAAGGCTTCGGCAATGCTCTTACCCAAGCTGGTTTTACCGGTTCCCGGAGGTCCCACAAGCAATAGAATTGAGCCTTGTTTATCTTCTTTTAATTTCATGACGGCCAGGTGTTCAATGATTCGTTTTTTTACATCATCAATACCAAAGTGATGAGACTCCAGTACCTGTCTGGCGTGTTCAATGTCAATTTCTTTTTTCTCACTAGTCCATGGTAGTTCCAAAAGCAGATCAAGATAATTCATGATGACATTGCTTTCGCCTCCGTTTGGCGGTGAGTTTTCAAATTTACGAACTTCTTTTAATGCTATTTTTTTAATATCCGCAGGCATATCGGTTTCCAGAACTCTTTTTCGATAATCGGCTTCTTCTTCAAGTTCTTCGTCCAATTCGCCCAGTTCGGCTTTTATATTTTTCAATTGTTCCCGAAGCATCGCTTCGCGATAGGTTTTATCTTTTCGTTGCGAATATTTTTTACTGATTTCCAATTGCAGATGAACTGAGTCTTTTTCTCTGATAATATAATCAATAAAGCTGAGAGTTCGTTCTTTGACGGAGTCAATTTCCAGTAATGCTTGTTTACTCTTTAATGGAATACCCATCATCGGAACCGTATAGCCCATGATTTCTTCTAAAGAAGGTAATCCATCAAGGATACTGACAAAATATTCTGCTCCTTTAAAATTGTGGCTTAAATCTTTCATTAATCCTTTAATATAAACAATCATCTCTTGTTCTTCATCTTCATTGACATCGGTGATATCTTCCTGAATGGTGTAAGATGCGGTGATCTGTTTTTCTTCAAAGGTAAAATCCAGTACTTTAACACGATTGATGGTGGT
>JAKLQL010000306.1 GCA_022013395.1 Acetobacterium sp. | reverse complement strand
TTGTTGGTTGCCGGTCTTCACGAAAAAGATGAACTGGGTTTATTCATCGATATCGGCACCAACGGTGAAATGGTCTTAGGAAATAAAGATTTTCTCTTCGCCGGAGCTGGTGCAGCCGGGCCGGCACTGGAAGGCGGCATCAGCAAAAACGGCATGAAGGCTACTAGTGGTGCTGTGGACAGTGTTGTTATCGAAGATAACACGCTCAGGCTAACAACCATCGGCGGGAGCAAGCCACTTGGTATTTGCGGATCAGGAATTGTGGATCTGATTGCGCAAATGCTGTTAAGCGGCTGGATTGATTTTTCCGGCCGCTTTAATCAGGAGAAATCTCAGCGGATTGTTAAGCGAGATGGCGAATATGTGGTTTTATATGCCAGCCGGGATGAATCGGGCAGTGGCGAAGAGTTGTTATTCACCCAAACCGATATGAGTCAGTTTATTGATACTAAAGCCGCCGCGAGTACGATGGTGGCTTATCTGCTGGAACGGCTGGGCGTGGAACCCATGGATATTGATCGCCTGTATGTCTCCGGCGCTTTTGGTACCTACATCAATCTGGAGTCGGCGATCACGATCGGTCTTTATCCTGATTTACCCAGAGAACGATATGTTTCATTGGGAAACAGTTCCTTAAATGGCGCTTATGCGCTGTTGACGAATGAGGGAAAAATGGCGGAAGTGGCGATGCTTCAGAAACGGATTGAATATCTGGAATTTGGCGCCGCTACTGATTTTATTTCCCGGATGTATGCCTCCCGTTTCTTACCGCATACTGACTTTGATCTCTATCCTACGGTTAAGGCGGCCCTTAAAAAACAGGGACGATTGCGTTAGCTTAAGAAAATAATCAGAATTAGATAAGGCCCCAGGTGATTGAAATTTCAATCACTTGGGGCCTTTATTCATTAAAGAAGAAACTATTTTTGTTCAATTTGAGGCAAACTGTCAAATCCTTTTTCTAAATCTTCATCAGTGGGGACATAGTCAGTCATGTTGCCGGCATTGTAGTTCATGTAGGCGGTCATGTCAAAGTAGCCGGTACCGGTAAGACCAAAAATAATGGTTTTCTTTTCGCCGGATTCTTTGCAGGCCATGGCCTCATCAATAGCGGCTTTGATAGCGTGAGAGGATTCTGGAGCAGGTAGGATGCCCTCAATTCGGGCAAACTGGGTGGCAGCCTCAAAGACTTCATTTTGAGTATAGGATTTGGCACGAATGTAGCCGTCATGGTACAGTTTGGAAATGATCGGGCTCATTCCATGGTAGCGTAATCCACCGGCATGATTTGGTGAAGGCATGAAGCCACTACCCAGGGTGTACATTTTAATCAGCGGGGTGGTTTTTCCGGTGTCACCAAAATCCAAAGCATAACGTCCGCGGGTTAAAGAGGGGCAGGAAGCCGGCTCGATAGCAACAAAGTCGATGTCATTCTTGCCTTCGATTTTATCAGCCATGAAAGGTGCAATGAGACCCAGCAAATTGGATCCGCCACCGGCACAGCCAATAATAATATCCGGTTTGATATCATATTTATCACAGGCGATCTTGGTTTCGAGTCCGATGATGGACTGGTGAAGACCGACATGGTTTAAGACACTGCCCAAGACATATTTGCAGCTGTCAGTGGTGACCGCCACTTCAATGGCTTCACTGATGGCACAGCCCAAAGACCCGTTGGTGTCTGGGGTTTCGGCCAGGATTTTTCGCCCGGCATTGGTGGTGTTAGAAGGCGAGGCAATTACCTTGGCGCCGTAGGTTTCCATAACCGCCCGACGATGCGGTTTTTGTTCGGCCGAAACCTTGACCATATAAACGGATAAGTCCAGATTGTAATAGGCACAAGCCATCGAAAGGGCGGTTCCCCATTGTCCGGCACCAGTTTCGGTGGTTAATGAGGTTAAGCCTTGTTTCTTGGCGTAGTAAGCCTGGGCAGCGGCTGAATTCAGCTTATGAGAGCCAGAGGTATTGGTGCCCTCATATTTATAGTAGATTTCGGCCGGGGTATCCAGCGCTTTTTCTAAACAGTAGGCCCGGACCAGTGGGGATGGACGGTACATTTTATAGAAATCCCGGATTTCTTCGGGGATTTCAATGTATTCATCGGTGGTATTCAGTTCCTGATCGACCAGTTCTTCACAGAAGACGGGCAGCAGTTCTTCTTTCGTACAGTATTCACCAGTTCCGGGATTGACAAAAGGCTCAGGCAGCTCTTTCATTTTGGCCCTGAGATTGAACCAGTATTTAGGCATCTCATCTTCACTTAAATAAATCTTGTAGGGTATCTTTTCCATAATAATTTCCTTTCTTTCGGCGCCTCTAACTTTATAGAAGCAGAATTTGCTTATTAAATACAAAAAACTCGTCCTTTACAAAAAGTAAAGGACGAGTATACGACTCGTGGTGCCACCTTTTTTTACAGGATCAAACCTGCCTCTGCAGAATACCAGCATATTCCTCAACACTTACGTAGTTGTCACGTCATGGAATACTCGGTTTAACCCTTTGACCATGCCCTCAGCGGTCCATTTGATGGATTGCATTCTGCGAGGCTCTCAGCCTACCCCGCTCTCTGTAAGTGCATCTTCCACCGTTATCTCCGCATCAACGGTTTCAATTCATTTAGTTAGAACACATTTTAAATGAAAAATTAAGAAATGTCAATTAGAAAATTCTAATCTTGACAATTATCCAGAAATGAAGTACAATCGATTTGTAAAGAAATTGTAACGAAATAGAGTTTTGATTGGTAGATTGAAATGGATACGGAGGTTTTATGATAGAAAAAGAGCATAAAGGTCTTAATAAAAGAAGAAAGTCAATTCTTAAAATAGGAATGGCCACGGTGATTATCACCTGCGTTATTGGAACAGCCAGTTCTTTTGTTTTTGCAAAAGAGGTCAAAGTAACAGTTGATGATACCGAACGGGTACTCAGCGGTGGAATGTTTCAG
>JAKLQL010000305.1 GCA_022013395.1 Acetobacterium sp. | reverse complement strand
TATGGATATGGGTATTACCAAAGGCGTCAATATTTTTGTGCGCAAGGTCGCCCCGCTGGGTGATCCCATTGAGATAACCGTTCTTGGTTATGAACTGAGCATTCGCAAACTGGATGCTGAATTAATCGAGGTCGTGTAAGTTATTGACATCATTGTTTTTGATGAATTCTTTATTTTATTACGATATGCCCAGGTTTTCTGACCTGCTATTGCACTTATTGAACTCGATCACAATTAACTATGAGCACTTTCGTTTTTCTGCATTTTTATTTGTATTTTTCGACAGCTTAGGCTGTCAAATTTTTACTGAAACTGTTAGCTTCAACTACCAATTAAAAGAGGAGAACTTTATATGAATTTAAAAATAGCATTAGTTGGTAATCCCAACTGCGGTAAAACAACCATGTTCAACGCCCTTACCGGCAGCTCTCAATACGTCGGCAATTGGCCGGGGGTTACCGTAGAGAAAAAATCAGGTAAACTGAAAAACCACAATGATGTGGAAATCATCGATTTACCTGGTATCTATTCCCTGTCCCCCTATACTCTGGAGGAAGTTATTTCCCGAAATTATTTACTAAACGAAAAACCCGATGTATTGATCAATATTGTCGATAGCAGCAATATCGAACGGAATTTATATTTAACCACTCAATTACTGGAAATGGGTATTCCGATGATTCTAGCTCTGAATATGACCGATATTGTCAGAAAACGCGGGGACGTCATCAATGTTAAGGCTCTGGCGAAACGGCTGGGCTGCGAAGTCATTGAAACCGCTGCAGTCAAAAGCGAAGGCTGTACTGAGGTAGCTGAAAAGGCCATTGCCTTAGCTAAAACAAAACAGAATCCTAAGCCGCTGCCGCTTTTTTCTGCCGAAGTTGCGGCAACATTGAAACAGATTGAAGACATTATTGCTGCCAACAAACCCAGCGAACACGCCGATTTTTATGCCATCAAGTTGTTTGAACGGGATGAAAAGGCACTTGAGCAGCTTAACCTGCCAGAAGCTGCGATGCAGCAAATCACTGCCCTTACCGAAGCCTGTGAAGAAGCTCTGGATGACGACAGCGAAAGCATTGTCACCTATGAGCGCTATCAGACCATTGGCCGAATCGTTTCTGACACGATCAAGAAAAAAGCCTCTGCCGGCATGACCCCTTCGGATAAAATTGACCGGGTCGTCACCAATCGCTTTCTGGCTTTGCCGATTTTTGCTGCTGTCATGTTCCTGATGTATTTTGTGTCCGTCTCTACCATTGGCGCCTGGGCTACCGATTGGGCCAATGATGTGCTGTTCGGGACAATCATTACTCCAGGAGCCGAGGGTTTGCTGTTGTCACTTGGCACCGCTGATTGGTTAAACTCGCTGATTCTTAATGGCATCATCGGCGGGGTTGGTGCAGTGCTGGGATTCGTCCCTCAGATGTTTGTACTGTTTTTCTTTCTGGCAATTCTGGAAGACTGCGGTTACATGGCCCGAGTGGCCTTTATTATGGACCGGGTGTTCCGCAAGTTCGGATTATCGGGAAAATCGTTTATTCCGCTGTTGATTGGCACCGGCTGCAGTGTCCCTGGAATTATGGCCTCCCGAACCATCGAAAATGAGCGGGATCGCAAGATGACCATTATGACCACCTCCTTTATTCCCTGCTCAGCCAAACTACCAATTATCGCCCTGATCGCCGGCGCCTTATTCCCAGGATCGGTTTGGGTAGCTCCGTCGGCTTATTTTATCGGCGTAGCAGCAATTATTGTTTCCGGGATCATTCTCAAGAAAACCCGTGGATTCTCGGGTGATCCGGCTCCCTTTATTATGGAATTGCCGACCTATCACGTGCCTGGAGCCAAAGGGGTTATGATCCATATGTGGGAACGGGGCAAGTCCTTTATAAAAAAAGCCGGGACGATTATTTTTGTGGCCAGTATTATTATCTGGTTCCTGAGTTCCTTTAACTGGACCCTGGCAATGGTGGATACCTCGGATTCCATTTTGGCCACTCTGGGCATGATTATTGCCCCCATCTTCGCGCCGCTTGGTTTTGGCAACTGGGAATCCACCGTTGCGGCCATCACCGGGCTGATTGCCAAAGAAACGATTGTCAGTACTTTTGGAGTGCTCTTCGGGTTTGCCGATGTTGCTGAAGATGGCACCGAAATCTGGCCCTTGCTGCAATTGTCCTTTACCCAATTATCGGCTTTTTCGTTTCTGGTCTTCAATCTGCTTTGCGCTCCCTGCTTTGCCGCCATTGGCGCCATTCACCGAGAGATGGGCAATGCCAAATGGACGCTGATTGCCGTGGGTTACCAAACCGCTTTTGCCTATACCATTGCCCTGATCATCTATCAGCTGGGATTGTTTTTTACCGGCGGCGGATTTGGCTTCTTCACCGCAGTTGCGATCGCACTGGTTTTGGCACTGCTTTATCTGCTTTTTAGAAAACCGGTTATACACTCAAAAACCAATAAAAAACAATTGACGCCGATTGAGGAACTTTAGGATTTTATTGATAAATAAACAAAACAACACCAAACAGCCGGAAGAAAAATATCTGCTTTTTCTTCCTGCTGTTTGGTGTTTAAGTTAAACCCATCACGCTAAACCCAACTCTTTTTTAAGCCGGTTCAATTCTTCATCCACCGAAGCGGCGCCGGCTTCGCCATATTTTTCTTCCAGGGCGACGACCGGGTCAATCGACTCGGTGTTCAATTCGGCCATTGCGTTGGCTTCGTCGAGCATTCGGTCAGCCTTTGCTTCCATTCGGGTGAAGGCGTCCATGGCATCCTCGGTTTGATTTGCGGAGCTGCTGGCTTCATTGAGGATTTCCTGGGTTTTGGCAATCGAAACCTTGGACTTGATCATCGTCCGGCGAGCCTGCAGGGTTTGAATGTCTGCTGCCAGCTTATCATGCATTTGTCGCATTTTTATGGCATTTTCATGGGCAGCAGCATAGACATCCATCAGCTCGGTTCCCAGATTTTCCAGCTCCTGCTTTTTAGCGAGAAAGGTTCGGGCATCCCCTTCATTTCCAGCCACCAGAGCTTTTTTGGCCAGCTCGGCATATTTTCCCACCTCAGCCTGATTGCTGTCCACCGACCTTTTGGTGCGAGTTTCTTCGCCCATGACTTCAGCGGTGCTGCGCTTCACCTCGGCCAGATCCTCCAGTAGATCGATTAAATACTGATCAATCATGATCGCCGGATCTTCCATCTTATCCAACAGGTCGTTGATGTTGGCTCGGATAATATCACTGAATCGTTCTAAAATTGCCATTTCGTTCCTCCTTTAATATTTTTGCGATGTCTAATTTTACTGCTTAATCTTTGTGTTCATCTGGGGTTGCTGGCGGGTTATCTTCGTATTTTTTAGCCAGGTCTTCAATTTCCACATCGTCAAATTTTTCCAGCGGGGTATTCAGCATTTCGGCGGTCTGCTTGGCTTCCAGATTTTTCTGGTTTTTGGCTCGTCGCCACCAGATGAATAACAACACGGTGATGATTACCACCCCGAAGATGATAACGATAACGGTCAGGGCTGAGATCCAGGGTGACTTGGTGACGGTCATGATCCGGTCGGCGGCATCACCAAAGGCGTTGCTAAAGAATTCCTCGTCGGTGAGGCTATTGTTATAATAATTGCGATCGATATAATCCAGCAGAATATCCGCCGCTTCGGTGTCGATCACCGTTTTAGCCTGCGTTCCGGCCACGTAACGATCCATATAAGCATCGTTATACTCAAAAAAAACAAACAGCAAATGAGCCTCATCGGTAAACAGCTGGTCATAAAGTTGGTTAGCATAAGCGTCCAGCTCGCTTTCGGTGGGATTGTGGGAGCCATTAATGGTGTCGGTAATCACTACAAAGGGCTGCACCCCGGTTTGCTGATAAAAGTGCTTCAAGCCTTCCTGCATTTTGGTCTGATTATTGATCCAACCCAGATCATCGCTGTAATATCCGGTTTCAGTCACTGATCCTTTCGGCAGGGGTTCCCGGGCAATGGTGGATTTGGTCAGCTCGGTAGATCCGCTATCTGTGAAGAGTCCCAACATTACCACGATAATCAGGATAATAATGATAACGAGGATCACGGCCCCGCAACCACAACCACTGGATCCCCGGCCGCTGCCATTGTCGTTGTCGTTGCCGCCTGATCCCATTCGGGGGCCGCTGCCAAAAAATCCGCCGCCGGAGCCGGAACTCCCGCCACTACCAAAGAAACCGCCGCCGGAACTGCCGAAACCACTACTGGAGCCACCACTGCGATGACTGCTACCAAATCCGCCACTGCGCCCCCCGCTGCTGCGGCTACCGCCAAAAGAGCCACCACTGCTGCGGCCACCGGAACCGCCACTTCTTCCCATCTTCTCAACCCCCTCTATTTACATACTTATTATTGCTTACTTACTTATAATGGCTTTCTACCCCAAACAGCGCCGTTCATTCATGGCTTAAGGATCATAAAAAAACGGCACAACCACTCATTTTCTGATAAAATAAACAGATACCAGATCAGCTATATTTAAAGGAGAAAATCATCAATGGCTAAACAAAAAGAAGTGAAAACCAATGCGATGCGCATTTTGGATAAATTGAAGATTAATTATACCCATCAGACCTATGAATGCGATGAATTTGTGGACGGGCTACAGACAGCGGATCTCTTGAATCTGCCTTATGAACGGGTCTATAAGACTCTGGTAACCGAAGGAAAGAGCAAGAATTATTTTGTCTTTGTGATCCCCATCGACAAGGAGCTGGATATGAAGAAAGCCGCCAAGGCAGTGGGCGAAAAAGCTGTGGCGATGATTCATTTAAAAGATCTGACCGCCATTACCGGCTATGTCCGGGGCGGCTGCACCGCTATTGGCATGAAAAAGCAATTTACCACTGTCATCAACGATACCGCCAGAGCGCTGGATAAGATCTACATCAGCGGCGGCAAAATCGGGCTACAGCTGGAATTGCGCCCGGATGATTTCTGCACCGCCGCTCTAGCTGTTTATGAGGACGTGATCAGTTTCTGAGAAAAAGCAGCAATAAAAAACTGGAAATCTAAAATAGGAAAGAACTAAAAAAACAGGAGCTGTACCTAATGGCGGCAGCTCCTGTTTTTTATTGGGAAAAAATCCTGTCTTTTAAATATTTTTGGTATTCATCACCCGCATCGCATTAAAGACGGCGATCAGGGTCACACCCACATCGGCAAAGACGGCTTCCCACATGGTCGCCACGCCAAACATGGCCATAATCAGAAACACCGCTTTGATGCCCAGAGCAAAAACGATATTCTCGAGAACAATTTTGCGGGTCTTACGGGCAATTTTGATGGCTGTCACTATTTTAGACGGCTCATCGGTCATAATCACGATATCGGCTGCTTCAATGGCGGCATCTGAACCCAGACCGCCCATGGCCATGCCGATATCGGCTCGGGCCAGCACTGGGGCATCGTTGATGCCATCGCCGACAAAAATGATTTTTTCTTTGAGGGATTTATGGCTTTCCAGCCATTCGAATTTTTCAACCTTGTCCGCTGGGAGCAATTCTGAATAGACCTGATCGAGACCCAATTGCTGGCCGATCTGGTCGCCAACCTGCTTGAGATCGCCGGTGAGCATGACGGTTTTTTTAATGCCGATGGCTTTGAGTGACTTGATCGCTTGGGCGGCGTCTGCTTTGACCTCGTCCGAAATAATCAGATGACCGGCATAGACCTGGTTGACCGCCAGATAAACCACGGTTCCCAGAGTCACGACGGGGCTGATCGGGATGTTTTCATCGGCCATCAGCCGGCTATTGCCAGCTAACACTTCCTGGCTGTCGATGCTGACCCGGAGCCCGGAGCCTGGCAGTTCCTGATGGTTCTGGATGCGGTCTTGCCGGATCGCTTCGCGATAGGCTGCGACAATCGATTTGGCAATCGGATGATTGGAAAAACTTTCGGCATGGGCGGCATAATCCAGCAGTTGTGCGGCGCTGAAACCGGGTTGGGGATTGATTTCGGTGACCTTGAAAACCCCTTTGGTCAAGGTTCCGGTTTTATCAAACACCACGGTTTCGACGCTGTTTAAGGCTTCCAGATAGTTGCTGCCCTTAATCAGGATCCCCATCTTGGAGGCCCCGCCAATCCCGCCAAAGAAGCCCAGCGGAATCGAAATAACCAGGGCACAGGGACAGGAAACCACCAGAAAGATCAGTGCCCGGTAGATCCAATCGGCGAAGGTCGCTCCGGGAATCATCAGCGGCGGAATGATCCCCAGAGCCATGGCGGCAAAAACCACCGCCGGGGTATAATAACGGGCAAATTTCGTAATAAACTTTTCGGTGGGGGCTTTGCGGTTGCTGGCATTTTGCACCAGATCTAAAATCTTGGCCACTGTAGATTCACCAAAGGTTTTGGTGACTTTAATGGTCAAGACCCCATTATTGTTGATAAAACCGCTGAGCGCCACCGCTCCGGGGGCTAATTCCCGGGGCAGCGATTCGCCAGTGAGGGCGGAGGTATCGGCCATCGAGATTCCTGCCTCGACCACTCCATCAAGAGGAATTTTCTCGCCGGGCTTGACAAGGATGATGTCGCCAACGCTGACTTCTTCAGGGGCGACTGTCCTGATGGTGTCGCCAACTTTCAGATTGGCGTAATCCGGCCGGATATCCATCAATGCGCTGATCGATTTCCGGGAATGATCCACTGCCATATCCTGAAACAACTCGCCAACCAGATAAAACATCATCACCGCCACCCCTTCCGGGTACTGGCCGACTAAAAAGGCACCAATGGTGGCAATTGTCATCAGAAAATGTTCGCTGAACATCTGTCCGCTGGCAATTCCTTTGATGGCCCGCCACACCACATCGCCACCGACAATCAGGTAGCTGGCTAAATACAGACTGATCTCCAGCCAATCAGGCAGACTAAAAAGCAATACCGCGGCAAATAAGGTTCCGCCAAGAGCCAGTTTGGTCAGCAGTTTTTTGCGCTGACCGCCCTCGTCCGAATCCTGCCGGGCTATTTCCGACGCCCCGGTTTTGGCCTGATCATCGGCTAAGATTACCTGCACCCCTGGCTCAATCTTGTTGACAATCGCTTCGATCTGCTGAAATAAGGCCGACAGGCTAACCTGGGGTTCGGTTTCCAGGGTCAGTTTTTTTGATATGAAATCGATGGAGGCCATTGTGACCCCGGCTTGCTTACCAATTTCGGTTTCGATTTTTGACGCACAATTGGCACAGCAAAGTCCTTCGAGAATAAACACTTTGCGGTGGCTGTTCTTGACCGGTTTTTCTTTGACCAAAACCCCGGACTCATGTCTATGGACGATTAGCTTCACCTGCTCGACGATGCCCGCGGTCTCGCTATCGGCGGTTTCGATGACTAAGGTTTTGCTGATGAAATTCATGGTGGCGGTGATCCCGGGAATGGCGTTAACTTCCTGTTCAATTTTGGCAGCACAGTTGGCGCAACACAAGCCGTCGAGAATTAATTCTTTTTTTATCATGATGATTTTCTCCTAGCTGTTTTCCTCAGAAATATGAACCAGACCCTGTTCAAAGATTTGTTTAACATGTTCATCATTTAACGAATAAAAGACGATTTTCCCGTCTTTGCGGCTTTTGACCAGGTTGGCATTTTTTAAAATCCGTAGCTGATGGGAAATGGCCGATTGGGTCATATTCAGCAGATACGCAATATCACAAACACAGATCTCGGCTTCATCCAAAGCCCAGAGAATTTTAATTCTGGTGGAATCGCCAAAGACCTTAAACAATTCCGCCAGATCATAGAGGGTCTCTTCCGGCGGCATTTTTTCTTTGACCTGATTGACGATATCCTCGTGGATCACGTCACAGTGGCAGCGATCGATGGGTGGCAATTTATTAGACATGGTGCACCTCGTTTATTTATTATTTATCATAGATTCACATGAACAATTGAACAATCGTTCATGTGTTATGGCGCAATTATACATCCAACCGGGTATTTTTGTCAATCCCTTATTTTTTGTGATGGCCAAAAATTCTGTTCATCCAAAAAAGCCATTGAAAAATGGCTTTTTATGGATGTTAACACGTTATTTTGGTTATTCGGATGGGGGTATTTCCTGATCGTTCCAGCCCAGGATTTTAATTAAGCGTTGCTGAGGATAGCCATAGGCACTGGCCGGATAACTGATCCGGTCAGTGGTATTTGAGTGGATCAGATAGTCGACGACCTTGCCATCCTTATCTTTGACCACCTGGGTAATGATCACCGAATGGAGCCACTGGTTATCATAGCCAAATTGCAGGATATCCCCCACCGCTCCGCTATAGACATTATCATCAACCACCGCACTTAAGCCATAACCGCTGTTTTCCCGGGCATAAAGATAAAATTCATTCACTCCGGCCCAGGCCGGACTGCGCCCGGATTCGGTTTCGTCAAGATTTAACTCATCACTGTACCACTTCCACTGAGTAAACTCGTCGCCGAAAATATCCATGGGGATGCCGCCGGCATTGAGACATTGAGAGATGAAATTGTTGCAGTTTCCGCCAACATCATCGTAGATACCAAACTGTGCCGTATTTCGCAAAGTTTTTTCGGGATCAACCCAGGCCATGGCGTAGTTTACAGCGGCCTCTGGCTGATAAGGGTTCCCGGTAAATGCTTGTCTGGCTGGCTGTTCGCCACTATTAAATGCCTGTTTGGCTGCCGCTACGTCTGCCGCCGCCGCGGTGGACTTACTAAGAAGATCCTCAAGCACAGCAGCTGGTTCGCTCGGCTGAGCACTGATGGCATCTTTCACCAGGTTAAAGCTGTCTTCATCCTGAAGATGCTCGGCGATCTTATACGTGTTACCTGTTTTGATCAACCAGAAATGATGCCGGATACCACTGGTTACGGAATCGACATCCGGGATAAAGGCAAAATTGACGGTATAGTTTTCAAGCAGTTCAACTTCAACTGCTTCGTCAACTTCATTTATTACCGAGACATTTAATTGGCACTGATAATTGGTCAGTTTTAAATTATTGCTTTGTTTAAGCCGGAGTTTGATCAGATAATCCAGGGCATTTTGATTCAGTATCGCATTTACGCTGGCTGGATCATAAAAAAGTTCGGACATATCGACGGTCTGTAAATTAGCAGTGGCTTCAAAGGTTTTATTAAAATAGTCATTAATCGGGGCAGCGATTTCCGGATTGATTGCCTCACCATCGCGTTGGATATTTATGGT
>JAKLQL010000304.1 GCA_022013395.1 Acetobacterium sp. | reverse complement strand
CAAACCCAACAATACGGAAAATTAAATTAATATTATAAAAGCATATCTTAATCTATAAATAATCCTAAAACGGATTAAAGCGCCGACCAAATTTTGATAGAAATTTGATCGGCGCTTTTTTAATTATTTTTAACTTATAAAACTATTTCCGATGAAGCACGACATTTGGACAGCCTTCAAAGGCTTTGTCACTGATTTCTTCAATGGTCGCCGGTAAATAAACATCAACTAAGCTAACACAGTCTTTAAACGCCCAAGCCAGTATTTTCTTTGTTCCCTCATTTATTTTTACGGTTTTCAACTGTGCACACTCGTTAAATGTGAAAGAAGCGATCCGCTCAACACTGCCAGGAATATCAATTTCTTCAATGCCGCATCGGGTCATGGCATATTGCCAGAAATCTTTGAGATTTGCTGGTAATTTTACATGTTTGAGATTTTCACAGCCGTCAAAAACAAATCCGCCAATCTCAATGACGGTATCTGGAAATTCTACCCGCACTAATTCTTTATGTCCTTTAAATATATCATCACAAACAATCAGAATATTTTTGTCAAGCGGAATAATGGCTTCTTCTCCATTTCCGATGACCTCCATCAGACACACAGCAAAATCTTGGTTTTTATAATAATACTCATACATTAATTTTTTCTCCTCTTCATTTTTCAATATCATTCTCTCTTGCCATCAAAAATTTAAAATGAGCTGCAATCGGCGAACGACTGGCATTGTTTCCTTTTGTGAGTATAGCATAAAAAGGGTTTGAATGAAATGTGAAAGCAGGGCTTGCTCTTGTAAATAAATTTTTTATTTTTATAAATTGGTATTGACAACTAACCAAACCTGGATTACAATGGCACTATAGTTAATTAGTCAACTAACTAACTAATATTCTCGAAAGGGGGTGTCCCTTTGCAAATAAATTTCGAAGATGAACGCCCGATTTTTGTTCAAATTGCCGACGGTATTGAAGACGCCATCTTAACTGGTGCATTTGAGGAAAGCGGCCAGATTCCCTCCATAACTGAATTGTCGGTCAGTTATAAAATCAATCCGGCGACGGCGCTTAAGGGTATATCGATCTTGGTTGACGAAGGCATTATTTTTAAAAAGCGCGGCGTGGGCATGTTTGTCGCTCCCGGTGCGGTTTCAAAGTTGCGGGACAAACGCAAAGAATTATTTTTCGATCATTATATTAAAAAACTCATCGAGGAAGCTAAAAAATTAGGTATAACCAATGAAGAAATTCTGGGAATGGTAGAAAGAGGTTACAAGGAATGAACGGAATACAAATCAACAATGTGACAAAAACATTTGGGGGGACAATCGCCTTAAATCAGGTAACCCTGAATTTTGAACCCCATAAAATATATGGATTACTGGGTCGAAACGGCGCTGGAAAGTCCACCCTTTTGAATATTATCACCAACCGTCTCTTTGCCGATGATGGCGAAGTTACCATCGATGGTTTGACCAGCATTGAAAATGATCCTGCTCAAAATAAGGTCTATCTGATGTCAGAAAAAAACCTATATTCCAGTAGCATGACGTGTCTGGAAGCATTTAAATGGAGTCAGGTGTTTTATCCGAATTTTGATATGGACTATGCGCTCGACGTCGCCAAGCAGTTCGGTTTGGACCCAAAGAAAAAAATCCGATCGCTGTCGACCGGATACGCATCGATTTTTAAAATTGTCATTGCTTTATCCGTTAATACACCCTATGTGTTGTTTGACGAACCAGTGTTGGGGCTTGATGCTAATCATCGGGAAATGTTCTACAAGCTGTTAATTGAAAAATACAGCGACAACACCTTTACCGCCATCATATCGACCCACTTGATCGAAGAAATCTCTAGCTTGCTGGAAAATGTGATGATCATTAAAAATGGCGAAATTCTTGTCAACGAGTCCTGTGAAACCCTGCTGAGCAAAGGATATTCGGTAGCTGGCACCGCCAAACAAGTGGATGATTTTATCCAGGATAAAGAAGTGATTGGCATTGATACCCTGGGCGGATTAAAAACCGCAACCATCATCGGTAATCTGGACAAGCACAAGCTACCTAAAGGTCTCGAAATAACCAGTCTCGATCTGCAAAAATTATTTATTAAACTTACAAATGAGGAGTAACAAATGAAATCAAGTGCAATTTATAAATTCCAGTTGGCTGAACATAAAAAATCGAGTCTGATTTTCTGCCTGGTCATCCTGGCTATTCTGGCCTTCATTCCCATTTACAACGGCTTTTCCAGTATGTTTTCAGTTCAAAGCGACGTAACCATTCATGTTACCGGCATTGACATGGCTCCAGCAATTTTTCTTTTCGTCTGCGGCTTGAATGCCTTTAAAGACAGTTTTTACATAGCCCTACAAAATGGGATCTCCCGAAAATCCCTATTTATTAATCGAATCTATGTTGTTTTAACATTATCCATTGCTATGGCCTTATTTGACCAAATTGTGATGATTTTGGGAAACGCAGTCGACTCCTTATCTGGAAGTATTGAATACTCCGGTCTTTTAGAACAGATTTATGGTTCGCAGTTTGGATCACAATCAGGCGGGTTTTTAATGTACTTTGAAAGCTTTCTCTTTCTGACTACTTTATTTATCGCCTTCTTATCCCTCGGCTATCTGATCACGGTGACGTTTTATCGGATGAATAAAAAGCAAAAAATCAGTTATGTGGTTGGTTTCTATGTTGTTGTCTTTGTCATTTTACCCATCATTGATATGTTGATGGCAAGCCAGCTTTCAATAATCCTTTTTAAATTTTTAGATCTGACCATGGGGATATCCGCCCAGAACCCATTGATTGGGATGTTCTCATTAATCATCTTTAGCATCATTTTAAGCGGATTAACCTGGATTCTTATCCGGAAGGCTGGTGTGAAAAATTAGTTTGAAGAATTAGTCAAAAAAAATGCGTAGCCATGATTATCCACATTAAACAGGACGATCATGGCTATTTTTCAGATTTCACTTTGTCTTTCTAGAAACACTCTTTCCATGCCGGCAATTGGCGCATCATATTCTCTGCCGCCTTTTCTGCGACACTTTGATCAAGCCCCTGGGTTTTGATGGTGAAATTAATCAAGCTCTGCTTCTTTTCTTCAAATGATTGCATCGAACCATCTGAATTTGCACAATAGACACAATAATCCTTACTTGTGTCGCCCATGGCAAAATCACTTTCTTTCTTCATTGGCATTCCACATGCTATACAGGTTTTCATCTTTTTACCTCCTAGTATTTTATTTTATATCGGTAATTATCGATTATTAACAATAATCAGCCATTCCTAATCGATTGCCGAATAAATCTTCAAATTCAACCGCATTGCCCGTGCCAATTTGAAACGGCTCGCTTAAAAAGTTTACCCCATTATTCCGAAGCCGTTCATACTCATCATTGACGTTATCCACAACAAACCAGATGGTCGGTTTAACATCCGGGAATTTACTTTTTTCCTTTAGAATAATCGCCGGTTCTTCATCGCCAACATTAAATGCCGCCATGCCCTTGTCTGAAAAATCAAACTTTAATTTAAAACCTAAGACATTAGAAAAATAGTTTTTTGCTACTTCCAAATCAT
>JAKLQL010000303.1 GCA_022013395.1 Acetobacterium sp. | reverse complement strand
TTGGGATCGAGGCAGCTCATCTGATCACCAATTTACCAAATATGAGAACCAGGAAGTCCAGGTTACTTTGTGCTAATTGACCAACGGTATAGATGCCATATTTTAATAATTTTTTCTTGGTGGATCGGCCAACATAAAGCAGATCCTCAGCTGGCTGTTCCCAAACGATCTTCTTATAATTATCCTTCGTGATTACGGTAATGGCGTTTGGTTTCTTGTAGTCCGAACCAAACTTGGCAAAGATCTTGTTCCAAGATACCCCACACTCCCAACTCATCCTGGATCTCCCGACTGATCTTCTGAGCGATTTCTTCGCCACTCCCATGGATTTTAACACTATTTGTGACGGAGATCCAACTTTCATCCAAACCGAACGGCTCCACCTGATCCGAGTATCGGTTGTATATTTTTCTGGACAGTTTTGAATAGCGCAAATAACGTTCATAGTTCGGTGGTACGATTACCAGATCCGGGCATTTAGACCGGGCTTGCCATAAGCTTCTCCAGTTTTGACACCTGCTTTTTTGGCTTTCACATTCTTTGCCAGAATAATCCCATGGCGCTTTTCCGGATTCCCTCCCACGGCTACGGCTTTATCTCTGATCTCAGGATTATATAAACACTCAACAGCGGCAAAAAACGAGTTCATGTCGCTATGTAAAATAACACGTTCCATTTTTATCACCCTCATTAAATTATAATTCGAATAAGAACATCTGTTCTTATGTATATAATACCCATCTATGATAATTAGTCAATCTATTTTTTTATAATAATAAATTTCTATTTTTTTAATATTTTTTAATTATCCTCCCCCAGCTATACCGCCAGATGGACAAAGCCTTCGGCCTTAACTTTCGTCTCAAGGGGCGAGCCATCCGGGGCAAACACGTTTTTGGCGATGATTCCTGTCATGGCGGTGTTGACCGCAGCCATGGTTGGAACGGATTTGAATCTTCTGTTCCAGAAAATCTTGTGTTACTGCCATAGTTTTTGTCCTCATCTACTTAGATTTGTCTTCAT
>JAKLQL010000302.1 GCA_022013395.1 Acetobacterium sp. | reverse complement strand
GATCATACATTTTCTGGTTTAACAGCGCCGTTAAAAAGGTATCACTTAATGAGTTCGAGGCGTTGACGATGGCGTTGGCATCTTCCATATTCATGGCTAGAACATTACACAGCATGATCAGAATTTCCTCATCACAGTCAGTGATGGGATGATGATATTCCAGCAGTTTCAAGTAAGCCAGCGGCCGTTTGTTTTTTAACACCCGTCCCACCAGCTGCCGGTGATTTAATAAACCGGTTTCCCAGATAACCAACACCTCTTCACCATCTTCTTTTTCATTCGTTGAATCATCAGTCATAACCGAACGGGCGTATTCTTTATCAACATATCCTTTTGACAGCGTCCACTCCCAAAGTGGTTCATTTTCAATGTTATTACCGCCGGAATGGGCAATAAAGCAAAGTGAAATATCGACCAGTAGTAAGGGGTTATTCAGCAGTTGATAGCCTAAATCCAATAATTGCTGAATGGTGTAACCTTTCTGACAGGCTTGGAGAAATTTTATCGAACATTCCCCAATTCGGCGTTGTTCCGCAAATAGGTTTTCAAGAATCGTCATCACCGCTGCCAGATCCCCATCGTTACTCAACGCAATAAGCTTGGAAGGGCTGTTCGCTAATGTTGTTTCAGGCTGCAGCTGGTCTTCGATAACAATAAAATGATACTTAGCCATTAACGATGCATCCGCCATCGATGAGGCGTTTGTCACATAAATATGATTAGCCAACATTTCTGGCTGACCCGTATATCTGTTATACCCCTGAATTTCGATATCCTCACTGGTCTCATTTATCCTCGTTTTTATATCCGCTCCATTTAACGCTGAGATTATTTTTTTAAGTGCGACAGCCATCCGAAACACCTTCCCATATTATCAAATTTGCTTCATTATATCATGGTCACAAACCACTGTACATTAAACTCATTTAATAAAATTACATTGTTAATTCTTTACCCGGTCATTGGAATTTCTTGCATATTTCATGCCCCCAATTTGTAAAATTCGACAAAGTCAATTTGTCCAGATGCTGCTCTAAAAACGTCTAAAATCTCAAACCCTCACAAAGACGGAACGGACCCCAACTGCTATACTGATAGCAAATCCATGAATGACATTTCTTTAACAAAAATTCGTTCATGACTAACGTATAGGAGGATTAATATGGTACAAAGATACACCCAATTATGTCCGGTGGCTTTCGGAACAGGCGCCGTGAGTACAACCGGAGATGTGGCAAAAGAATTAGGATTGAGTAAGGTTTTAGTCGTCACCGATGAAAACGTTGAACAAATGGGTCATGCCCAAAAAGTAGTCGACGCTTTAAAAGCAGCCGGCATTGCTACGGTTTTATTTAATCGTTGTGAAATGGATGCCCCTGATTACACCGTTCAGGCCGGTGCCGATCTTGCCAAAAGTGAAGGCGTCGATGGTATCATCGGCATTGGTGGTGGCAGCGTGCTCGACACCGCCAAAGCAGTCAGCAGCTTGGCCGCCAACAGTGTTGATGTTACGACCCTTCTGGACTTTTCCAGAAAGATGATGCCGCTGGAAAACCCCTCTCTGAAACTGATTTTGATCCCCACCACCTCTGGTACCGGATCGGAAAGTACCATTATCGCCGTTATCAGCGATACCAAAAACCATGAAAAAATCGGTGCGATCACCCCCCCCAGCTTTGCTATCGTTGATCCTGAATTGACCTTGGGGATGCCAAAAGCAATAACGCTTTATACCGGCATGGATGCTTTTTCTCATGTTTGTGAAGCCTTGACCAGTGTCCAACCCAATCCCCACTCTGATATTCTCTG
This sequence comes from Acetobacterium sp., assembly GCA_022013395.1. Classification (GTDB taxonomy): domain Bacteria; phylum Bacillota; class Clostridia; order Eubacteriales; family Eubacteriaceae; genus Acetobacterium. The sequence continues at coordinate 1,312 of JAKLQL010000302.1, read as the reverse complement.
TTATGATACCATTGAACGGATCACCAAATGGTTGCCGATCGCTGCTGCTGATTCAATGCATCTCGAAGCCCGGGAAAATCTGGCGCTGGCCAGCAATAATGCCGGTATTGCCTTTAACGATGCCATGGTTCACCTGGGCCACGCCATTGCCCACTCCATGGGCGCCACCTTTCATATTCCCCATGGAATTGCCTGTGCCCTGGTCACCCCGGTCATCCTTGAATTAACGGCTCCCGTTTATCCGGAAAAAGTCAAAAAAATCGGCACCTGTATGGGCCTAACCATCGCTACCACTGATCCTCAGGAAATTGGCCGTGAAGTTGCCGACAATCTGCGTCAATTTCAGAAACAGCTGGGAATCCCAACGCTCCAGGAATTAAATATCTCCCGAGAGCAAATCATCGGCTGTACAAATTACGTCGCCAATGAAGGCTTGCGCTTTCTCTGTCCGGTTCCTGCCACTGAAGAACTCATTGCTGCATCGCTAGCAAAGATTTATGACTGCTATCAGTAAGTTTATTTATAAAATCAAAGGAGAATTTTTATGACTTTTGAACATTTATTATCCCCCATCAATATTGGCACCTTAAAAATCAGAAACCGTGTGGTAATGGGCGCCATGGGTTCGGGAACGGCGCATGACAATGCCACTGTTTCAGAGTGTGAATGCGCCTACTATGCCGAACGCGCCAAAGGCGGTGTCGGACTGATTATCAACGAGGTCACCCGGGTCAATAATGAAACCGGCGTGATGATGCCCCGACAAACCTCCGCCGCCACCGATGACTGCATCCCGGGACTGGCCAAGCTGGCTAAGGCCGTTCATTTTTATGACGGGGCGATCTTTATCCAGCTTCATCATCCTGGCCGACAAACCGACAACATGGCCATTGGCGGGCGGGCGACCATCTCCCCCAGCGGGATCAAGAGCATGCTGACTCAGGCTGAATGCCGGGAAATGACCAATGCCGAAATAAAAAGCTTTGTTCAGGATTATATCAATGCCGCTGAACGCTGTTACAAAGCCGGGATCGACGGAGTCGAACTGCATGGTGCCCACGGCTATATGTTAAACCAGTTCATCTCACCGCTGACCAATAAACGAACCGACGAATATGGTGGCAGCACCGAAAATCGGGCCCGGGTGGTTAAAGAAATTATTGAAGGGATTCGCGAACGCGTTGGCCGGGACTATCCAATCATGTTTCGGATTTCAGCCGATGAGTTTCTCCGGGAATCGATGTTCCCTTTTGAAGAAGATGGCTTGCTGTTGAATGAAGCCGTTGAAATCTGCAAATATCTGGTGCCTTTT
>JAKLQL010000301.1 GCA_022013395.1 Acetobacterium sp. | reverse complement strand
GGCTACAAACCGGAATGGAGCGAGTCGGTAAATTATACGAAACCAGTGATTATTTTATTGCAGATTTGATATTTGCCGGGATAATTTTTCAGGAAGTCATGGAATTAGAAGAATTAAAGGAAATTACAAAGGTAACTCCTAAGAATAAAATAGGCAGATTACTGCTTTTTTCAGTATTTGGTGATTGCCATGATATCGGCAAAAATATTTTTGGATCGTTTGCCAGAACGGCTGGGTTTGAACTCATCGATCTGGGGACGGATGTTTCCCTCTATCAGGTTATGGAGGCCATTGAAACAGTCAAACCGGATATTATTGGTTTAAGCGGCATGCAACAGGAGACTATTTATGAAATGCGAGCGGTTGTTTGCGAATTGGTCAACCGGGGAATCCGGGATGATTATCGGGTGATTATCGGAGGCGCTGTGATCGATGAAAAAGCCGGACAAATTGTTGGCGCTGACTTTGCTACAAAAGACGTGATGCAGGGTGTTGAAAAATGCAAATTGTGGATGATCGAAAAAGCAGGTCAAAAAAATAATGATAAATAGACCAAGGTGGTAGAAAAATGGGATCCCCCGAATATTTAAAAATAGTTGATGCAATAAAAAATAGAATAACCAGTGAAGAAATAAAACCGGGTGATGCCATTCAATCAGAAAATCTTCTTTGTGAAGAATTTAATGTCAGTCGAATGACGGTGCGAAAAGGCCTGGCGGTTCTTGTCAATGAGGGCTATATTTATTCCATTCCCGGCAAGGGCAACTATGTTTGTGAACCAAATTTGGACTCGTATACCCTGCATTTTGACGAAATGATGACAACCGAAAAAAAGGTGAAGAAATCCGACTCATTGAAGTCAATGTGGTCAAACCAAGTTACGAGGTCGGTTTTAATCTGGAAATTCCGGAAAACAAGCATGTCATTGTCGTGAAACGGGTTTTTGTCAGTGATGGCATCGTTAAGGCCTTTGATGTCAAATATATTCCCTATTATCGGGGCATTCCGATTGTTGAAAAAGAGATTCGTTATGCCACATTTCCCGAAATGGTCGCCAAAAAGAACTCGATTTTTGCGATGACTAAGAAACTCAAAATTCGAGCCATGGCAGCAAAAGGCGAAGTCAGTCAAATTCTTGATATTATGGAAGGCGATCCTGTTCTGGTTGTGGAACAGAAGCTTATGGATGAAAAAGATCACCCCATTGGTTGGGGTCTTATGTACTTTACCGGTGATGATTCTGGTTTGGAGGCAATTGCTTCTTTCGATTAGTTATGAATAACTGAGGTATAGGATGAAAGAAAGTATCTTATTAATTGCGTGTGGAATGATTCAGGACGAGATGAGCTTGGCAATGAAGAATACCGGCATCAATTATGATACCATTTGGATGAGTGCAGAACTTCATAACAATCCGGACTTTCTAAAACTGGAACTGCAAAAAGAAATCGACAACCACCAGGAATATGACCTGATTCTTTTGGCCTATGGCAATTGCGGAAAAGCGCTAATCGGTTTGCGAAGTGAGCATACTAAGCTGGCATTGCTCCGTTCGGAAGACTGTATTCATATGCTGCTACATAATAAAAAAGGTCTGAAATCCACCCGCGGTGAAACTTATTTTATTACCAAAGGCTGGATGTTGGGGAGAAAATCCTTAAAAGAAGAATATCATTATGCCATTAATAAATATGGCCCTAAACGCGCCGAAATGATTATGGAAATCATGTTTAAAAACTACAAGTCACTGATGATGATTGATACCGGTGCCTATGATCTGGAAGAGTGGATTCATTGTGCCAGACATTTAAGCCAGGTGCTGAAGCTGGACTTTGTTATCACTCAGGGAGACGTGCAGCTTTTAGAAATGTTCATTTCACTGAACTGGGATCATCGAGTTGTGGTCATCTCACCGGGATGTGAAATTACCATGGATGATTTTGGGGTGGAATGTCTAGTGGCATCATGTGCCAATATGCTATAAAAGATTCAAAATGAACAGTTTAGTAGGAGATGCTGAAAAAGGTGTCTCTTTTTTATTTGGGTAAAACATTGATGGCAGGGCTTTTAAACACACCAGTAGACAGAAAATTTGGAAAGCAGTATAATAATAAGAGCGTTTTATCTGGAGATACAAAGAAAGGACAACCTATGAAACTGGAAGAACTGATAAAAGAATTGAAAATAATAGAAATTAAAAACAATCATCCCGATTGCAACATAGAAAAAATTATCTATAATTCCAAGGAAGGCGTCAGCAACAGCCTTTTTGTCGCTATCGTCGGTTATGTGACTGACGGTCACAAATATATTGACAAGGCCATCAGTCAGGGAGCCTGTGCGGTGGTGCATCAGGATGAGCTGGAAGTGTATCAGCCCGAGGTGATCTATCTGAAAGTCGCCGATTCCCGCCATGCCCTGGGAATATTGGGGAGTTGTTTTTATGGCAAACCCTCGGAGTCGATGGTAGTTACCGGCATTACCGGAACCAATGGCAAAACTTCGCTGACTTACATGCTTAAACATATTTTTGAAACCCAGGGTGAGAAATGTGGTCTGATTGGAACCATCCAGAATCTCATCGGCGATCAGGTGGTTGATAATCGGGGCCGCACCACCCCGGAGTCCCTGGAAGTTCAGGAAATTATCAAAGAAATGAAGGACTCGGGTTGTACCCATTTATTTATGGAAGTCTCGTCCCACGGATTAGCCCTGGATCGGGTCAATGGGGTGGACTTTGATTATGGTATCTTTACTAATTTAACCCAGGATCATCTGGATTATCACAAAACATTTGAAAACTATTTTGAGGCCAAAGCCAAGCTGTTTTATCAGGTCAAAAAAGCCAATATCATCAACGGCGATGATCAGTGGGGTCGGAAGTTGTGCGGAATCTTGAAAGAAAAAACGGCAGTTTCGATGATCACCTATGGTTTAAACCCCGGTAATGACTATCAGGCCAAAGATCTGGTCTTTGGTGCCAAAGGAACCGAGTTTACCTTGATTACGCCGGCAGCAGAAGAAAAAGTATTTTTAAATATTCCTGGCGAGTTCATGGTTTATAATGCCATGGCCGCCATGATTGCCGCCCTTGAAGAAGAGGTACCGATGGCGGTTGTCAAAGCAGCGATGGCGACGATGCCGGGCGTTGAAGGCCGGATGGAGATTCTCGATGTGGATGCGCCTTTTGATGTAATTATCGACTATGCTCATTCTCCGGATTCGCTGGAAAAACTGCTTCAATCGGTGCGAAAAATATTTGCGGGTCGGATTGTGCTGGTCTTTGGCTGCAATGGTGACCGTGATAAGGAAAAACGGCCGATTATGGGCCGGATCGCCGGCGAATTTGCCGATATGGTGGTGGTAACCTCGGACAATCCTGCCAGTGAAAACCCGATGGACATCATTAATGCCGTGGTGGCAGGGGTTCGGGAAAAAACCGATCAATACGCTACCGTGGAAGTCCGCCACGAAGGCATCTATTATGGGGCTACCCTCTGCCGACCGGGCGATGTGCTGGTGCTGGCCGGAAAAGGTCATGAAAAACAGGAAATCATGAAGGACGAAACGCTTTATTATAACGAATGGGACACCGCCAGAGAAGCAGTCGCCCGGTTAAAGCTGCAGTCTGAAAGTTAAAAAAGGCAAGAAAAAAGCACCTTTCGGGTGCTCGGGCGAATGCGATTCGCCCCTACAAACTGATGACGGAGAGCGTTGTTTAATAAAATAGTAACGTAACGCATTATCTTGCAGGGGCGAGCATTGCTCGCCCGCAACGGTAATCTTAATAACGCCATTAACGAATATCTTTTAAACCAGACCAATAGTTTATCACCACTCACAAGCACCCAATGGGTGCTTTTATGATTTCAGGGTTAAAACAATGGGGCAGTGGTCTGAGCCAATCACATCATTTAAAATATCAGTGCACTCAACCTGAGGCATAAAATTTTCCGAAACGAAGAAGGAGTCAATCCGCCATCCGGCGTTGTTGGCCCGGGCATTGAAGCGATAGGACCACCAGCTATACTTGATTTCTTCAGGGTGCTGGACCCGCCAGCTGTCGACCATGCCGATACTGAGAAAATCATCAACCCAGGCCCGTTCTTCGGGCAGAAAGCCGGAGCGTTTGGAATTTTCCTTAGGATGCTTTAAATCGATTTCCCGATGGGCGATGTTGATATCCCCGCAGACAATGACGTTTTTACCGGCGGCCAGCAGTTCCTGAACATCATTTTGAAGGCAGCGGTTGAAATCCATTTTAAAATTCAGTCGCTCATCATCTTTCTGACCATTGGGGAAATAGACATTATAGAGAATAAAATCCGGATATTCCATAATAATGGTGCGACCTTCGTTGTTGAAAACGGAGTCAGATAAACCGGTGCGGATGGTCAGGGGTTCTTGTTTGTAATAAACGGCGGTGCCGCTGTAGCCTTTTTTTTTCGCCCGAGTGAAAATAAGCAGCATAACCCTGGATATTGAGTAAATGATCTTCCAGCTGATGGTCATGAGCTTTTGTTTCCTGAAGGCACAAGATATCCGGCGCTGTTTCTTCAATAAAAGGGAGAAAGCCCTTTTTTTCAACAGCCCGAATGCCATTAACGTTCCATGAGATAATCTTCATATATTACCTTCCTCATTTAATCAAATTTAATTATTAAAGTCGTTTCAGCGGGATTACTCCCCTTTTTCCAGATTTTCCAAGGTTTCCAGCCGATCCATGATCTCTAGCAATTCTTCTTCCAGAACCGCTTTTTCTTCAGCCAGTTCCTGCAAGACGGTGTAATCCTTAGTTATTTCCGCCAGTTTCTGGGTGACAAAATCCAATCGCTGGTCCTTAGCTTCCAGATCAAGGAGCAGGGCCTCCTGTTCCCGTTTTTCTTTATAGGTCAGGCCCGGCTTACGGGTTTTAGGTTTTTCGACGGCGGGCAGTTCGGATTTTTTTATTATTTGATCCGAGTTTTCGCTCTTTGTACCCAATCCAGTCAAGGGATGTTTCTTTATATAATCTGAATAATTACCGGTTTGGGTGGTGATATGGCCTTTGCCGTCAAAGGAAAAAATCTGTTCGCAGGTGCGATCCAGAAAATAACGGTCATGGGAAACAGTTAGCACTGATCCCTGAAACTCATCTAGATAGGCTTCCAGAATGGTCAGGGTGTCAATGTCCAGATCGTTGGTGGGTTCATCAAACAGCAGCACATTGGGAGCCATCATTAAGATTCCCAAAAGATAGAGCCGTCGCCGTTCCCCGCCGGAAAGCTCGGAGATGTAAACCCATTGACTGTTTTTATCAAACAGGAAAAGTTCCATCATCTGGGCGGCAGTGACAGTTTCGCCCCGGGAATTCTCCATGACTTCGGCTTTTTCCCGAATGTAATCAATGGCCCGGAGGCTCAGATCCATATCCTCTGATTCCTGAGAAAAGTAACCGAGTTTGACGGTATCACCCAGAGTGATGGTGCCGCCATCCGGCTGCAGTTTTCCGGATAGTAAGTTGAGCAATGTGGATTTGCCATAGCCGTTTTTGTCGATGATGCCAATCCGCTCACTGGGGCCGAGGATCATCGAAAAATCAGCGATGATTTTCTGTGGGCCGAAAGACTTATTCAAATGTTCAATTTCAATCACTTTTTTGCCAAGACGGCTAAATCCCACCGAGATTTCCATCTGGCTTTCGGAAAGATCGGTGGCCCGGTCTTTAATTTCTTCAAACCGCTGAATCCGGGCTTTCTGCTTGGTGGTCCGGGCCCGGGCACCCCGACGAATCCAGGCCAGTTCCCGGCGGTAGAGGTTTTGACGTTTTTCTTCGATGGCGGTTTGGGCTTCGCGACGGTTAGCTTTCTGTTCTAAAAAGTCGGAATAATTGCCGGTATATTCATAGAGATTGCCTTTGTCCAATTCGACGGTTTTGGTCACCACCCGATCCAGAAAATAGCGGTCATGGGTAACCATCAGCAAGGCTCCTTTACGGTTTAACAGGTAATTTTCCAGCCAGGCGATGGTATCATTATCCAGATGATTGGTGGGCTCATCCAGAATCAGGAGATCACAGGGGGTCAGCAGCGCCGAGGCCATAGCCACCCGCTTGCGCTGGCCGCCAGACAGTTGGCCGATCCGTTTATGATAGTCGTGAATGCCCAGTTGGGATAGGATTGTTTCCACCTGGGATTTCAGGTTCCAGAGGTTTTCATCATCAATGCGCTGAGATAGGGACATCAGCCGCTTTTGCAATGATGCATCCTCCGGAGAGTCATCCAATGCCGCCAACGTCGCCTCGTAATCCCGGACCAGATTCATTTCTGGTGAATTAGCGGAGAAGACCTGATTGAGCACGGTAGTTTCCGGGTCAAGATCTGGGTCCTGGGGAAGAATTTCCACCCGTCTGGTACCGAAAAATTTGACTTCACCGGCATCGGGGCTATCAAGATCGCCAATAATCTTCAGCATCGAGGTCTTTCCCGAACCATTGACCCCAATCACCCCAATCTTATCGGTATCGGCGATGGAAAAAGAAATATCATTAAAGAGGGTTTTCACCCCATAGGTTTTTTTGAGATTTTCAATACTGGCAATATTCATTGAATCGTCCTTTGTATTTTCATTTTGCTAATATTTTATCATAAATGCGGGGTATCTTGGAAAAACTTTACAAAAAGTCCTGAAAATAGTATCATGTAGTAACGAATTATCGAAACGAAAAAAGGTGGGGTGAACAAAATGATGTTGGGTAAAACCATTTTTATTGCAAAAAGTGCCGATGTTGTGGGAAAAGTAAAATTGGGTAATTTTATCTCAGTTTGGTTTCAGGCAGTTATCCGAGGCGATGTAGACAGCATCACAATTGGCGATCGAACCAATATCCAGGATGGCACCGTGGTGCATGTGGCCCCGGGCTATCCCACAGTCATCGGCGCAGGGGTCAGTATCGGCCACAATGCCATTATTCACGGCTGTGAAATCGGGGACAATGTGTTGATCGGTATGGTTGCGATTATTCTCAACGGCGCAAAAATTGGCGACAACTCCATTGTTGGAGCAGGCTCGTTAGTCACTCAGGGAAAGGTATTTCCACCCAACTCTTTAATTATGGGCAGCCCGGCAAAAACAGTCCGTGAGTTAAAACCTGAAGAAATTCAATCCATTCGGGACAATGCGCAGGAATATCTGGATACCATGAAGGGCTATATGTAAGTTGCAAGAGTAACGTATATTATCATTGAAATAAAAAAAGACCCATTGGGTCTTTTTTAGTTGCTACAATTTAATCGGCTTCAGACGAAACCGCTCCAGTGGTTTGTGTAGGATGGTGACGATAACGACTCCCACAACGCCCTGTAGAGCATTAAAAGGGACGTTAAGCAATGGTCCCATCAAGCTGCCATATAGAATCACTTCGGAAACGTAGTAAACGGCGATCATGGCAATGATGGCTGGAAACAAGAAGAAAAGGATGTTTTTGGCCGGGAAACGTTTCATCAGGTAGCCGAAAATAAAAGCCATCGCCCCTTTGGCAATAAAGGTAGGTAGCACGTAGGCACCGTAACCGCCAAAGTAGTCGGCACTGGCAGAACCAATCCCAGCTGCAATCAGCCCGCCCCATGGTCCTAAAATGTAAGCAGACAGGAGCACTGCGCCATCGCCCAGATGGATATAACCATTGGGAATGGGAATTTTAACAAGAGATGTCATCACAAAGGTGAGTGCCATCATTAACGCGGTGTAGGTGATTTTTTTGGTTTGATCGTTCATCATCTTTCCTCATTTTCTATAAAAAAATACTAAGCCGAGGATTAACTGCTGGCTTAGTATTAGATTATCTCATATTCTGAAAAAAAATCAAGACCTAAAATCAATATTATTCATATCAATATAGTAAGCTATACCTGCTCGATAAAAATACTAATGGCACTATTGCCCTGGATATCTGTTTTATCTGGATTATTTGGTGAAACTGTAATGCTGATGGTATAACCACT
>JAKLQL010000300.1 GCA_022013395.1 Acetobacterium sp. | reverse complement strand
ATAAAAACCGGTAATTGTGATAATCCCCAATAGCACCACAATAACGGCTACGCCGGAAATATTTATTTCGCCTGGGCTTGTTTCTTCCGGTTGTATATTGCCGTAAAACAGTTTAAACATGGTCAGGACAATCCCGGTGAAAATCAATGCCAACAGCAGGATTAAGGCTCCCCCGACCAGGAAATTATGGTCCTGAAAAATGGCTGAAATGACGACAAATTCACTGGCGAAAACACTAAAGGGCGGCGTTCCCCCGATGGCAAACAAACCCAACAGAAAAACAGTTCCGGTAACCGGCAGACATTTAAGCACACCCTTAATTTTCGAAATCTCTTTGGTATTGTATTTCAGCAAAATATTACCGGAAGACAAAAACAGCGTCGACTTGGTAAATGAGTGATTGATCATATGCAGTAATCCGCCAAAAATTGACAACGGGGTAAAAAAACCAATCGCAATCGCAATGATGCCCATATGCTCAATACTTGAATAAGCCAGCAGCCGTTTGTAATCCTTTTGGGTGAAAATAAATATCGCCGCGGTAATCACTGACAAAACGCCCAGAGTGATCATGATTCTGCCCACAAAAACACTGCTACCAAAGCTATGGTTAATGATCGCCACCACCCGGATGATGCCGTACATGGCGCCATTTAACAACACCCCTGACATCAAGGTACTGATTGGTGAAGGCGCCTGGCTGTGAGCATCCGGCAGCCAGGTGTGCATCGGGGCAAGGCCGGCTTTGGTTCCAAATCCTATCACAATAAAGATAAAGGCCAATCTTAATGTTGAGCCATTTAATTCAGTGGCCTTATTCATCATGGCGGTCCAATCCAAAAATTGACTGCTGTCTAAAACACCGATGGATGAAAACTGTAAAAAGATGATCCCCAGCAGGGCAATGGCAATTCCTACGGAGCAGATAATAATATACTTCCAGGCCGCTTCAATAGAATCCTTGCCATTGTAAAAACCGACCAGAAAGGCTGACGCCAAGGTAGTGGCTTCAATGGCGACCCACATGATGCCAATATTTTTAACCGTTAACGCCAGCAGCATGGTGAAAATAAAGGTGTACATCAAAATATAATAAACCCGTAATTTATTGGTATCAATCTTGCCATGTTTTAATTCTTCGTCCAGATAACCAACGGAATAAACACTGGTCATAAAAGCAATGATGACGACGATGTCTAGTACAATAATGCTCAACGCATCAAGATAAAAAATCCCGCCCAGGGCAGCATATTCAACGATCCCCAAGGTCATAACATCATGGGTTAAAACCGCCCCGACCAGTATTAAGGCAATGGTGGCGACGATGCTGATTCCGTGTTGAATTGGTGTGCTCTTCAGAAGAAAAAATAGTATCACGGCAACGACTGGTATCCCCAGTAAAACAAATCCCATTATTTTATCCTCTCAAATCTTTAATCTTATTGATATCGGTGGACCCGAATTTTTCATCGATTCTGAAGACCATAATCCCCATGATGATCACTGCCACCAAGACGTCCATTAATATCCCCATGTCGACGATAAACGGCATCCCCTGGGTGGCAAACAGCGCCGTCACAAAAATGCCGTTTTCAATCACCAGAAATCCGATAATTTGACCAATTGCTTTTTTTCGGCTGATCATAAAAAATAAGCCGATTAAAACAAGTGAGACCGAATTGACCACTTGGGCATTCACCACTCCGGAATTGATGCCGGTCGTGGTGGTAAATGAAAAATGGGTGAAGACGACAATGAAACAACACCCAATAATCAGAATCGGAATATTAAAGAAAAAGTCTTTTTCAACCTTGTACGCGACTTTTTCATAAGTTTTATTCAGCAGATAGGGAATCAGGACGACTTTAATCCCGATAATCACGCCGCAAACGATCAGGACATCAACGTGTCCCCCTTCGTTTAAACTCGTGATGCCCATGATTCCGGTCAGAATGGCAATCAAAACGGATTGGAGCCGAAAGGTTTTAATGTAAGATTTTATTTTTTTATTACCCATCAGAACAAACGCCGAGACAAGTATTAAAACTGATAATGCATCAAGATAATTTGTCATTTTCAACCTCCAAAAACGAAAACCTGTAAAAATCCGATAAAAGCAAAGATAAACGATAACGCGGCCAGATTGGGAATACTGAATAACCTGAGTTTGACGGTACTGATCTCGGCAATCGCGATCAGGATTGCCGCCAAAACGACCTTGATCAGATAAATTAACAGCGATACCCCGATGGCAACCACGCCAGATGATCCGATCAGCTGATCATGAGGAAAGAAAATATTAACCAGCAGGGTAATAAAGACCAATTGCTTAATCGCAGCGCCAAGCTCCATCAAGGCCAGATTTCGTCCGGAATACTCCAGTACCATGGCCTCGTGAACCATTGTCAGTTCAAGATGCGTCGATGGATCATCCACCGGTGTTCGTGACGTCTCGGCAATAATGATAATAAACAGGGCACAAAATGCCATGATGTAAACCGGGTGAATCAAAGGACTATTAACACCCTGCATGAAGGCCATGATCTGGAAGACTGCGGTTGATTTGGCAAGTAGCCCCACCGTCAGCAGTGTCACGAGGATCGACGGTTCAATCAGTGAAGAGATCATTGCTTCCCGGCTGGCACCCATTCCCCCAAAGGTACTCCCGGTATCTAAGGCGCCCAGCATCATAAAAAATCGGCCCAGCGCCAAAATATAAACTAATAAAATGATGTCGCCGGCAAACCAAAGAGGTTCGATTAATGTTGTCACCGGGACAATCATTGCTGCTGCGATGGCGGTGGAAAAGACAATATAAGGGGTCACCCGGGATATCCATGAGGATACATCCGACACCACTGCTGTTTTTCTTAACAGCTTGAACAAATCAAAATACATTTGCAAAAGCGAAGCACCCTTTCTTTTCTGGGACAAGGCCTTAACTTTTTTGATAATTCCATTGATTAATGGCGCCACTAAAATAATGACGATTAGCTGAATGATAAAATAGGTTGCTGCTGTCATGTCTGATTCTCCTCCTATGCCAATCTGTTATAGAGCATTAATGCGATCACCGATACGAAAATGTAGATCAGGTAAGCATGAACACT
>JAKLQL010000299.1 GCA_022013395.1 Acetobacterium sp. | reverse complement strand
TGTGATTTCTTCAGCCACTTCGACAACTTCAGCAATTTCTTCTACTGCTTCAACTTCGACAACAACTGCTTCAACAGCAACCACTGGTGCTACTACAATTTCTTCTTCGACTTGCTCTCCCTGACGTCCTTCAATAATTGCATCTGAGATAACAGATAAAATTAAAGCTACGGCACGAATTGCATCGTCATTACCAGGAATAATATAATCAATTTCATCAGGATCACAGTTAGTATCTACGATTCCAATAATTGGAATACCCAGTTTTTTAGCTTCTGCAATGGCAATTCGTTCTTTTTTTGTATCAATAACAAAAATTGCTCCTGGAACACCCTTCATATCTTTGATGCCGCCTAAGAATTTTTGTAATTTTTCTCGTTGACGTTTTAATTTAATAACTTCTTTTTTTGGTAGAAGTGCAAAGGTACCGTCTTCTTCCATTTGTTCCAGTTCATTCAGTCGATCGATTCGTTTGCTGATGGTACCAAAGTTTGTTAAGGTTCCACCTAACCAACGGTGATTAACACAGTAGCTTCCGCTACGTTTTGCTTCTCTTTCGATACTGGTTTGTGCTTGTTTTTTGGTGCCGACAAAAAGAATTTCTTCGCCATTCTCAGCCAGTTCTTTAACAAAAGCATACGCTTTTTCAATCCGTTTCACAGTCTGTTGTAAATCGATGATATAGATACCATTTCTTTCTGTGAAAATATATGGAGCCATTTTCGGATTCCATCTTCTTGTCTGGTGCCCAAAATGCACCCCTGCTTCTAATAGTTGTTTCATTGAAACACATGCCATAATTCATTTCCTCCTTGGTTTTTCCTCCATCCTCATCAATCAAGAACATCGACCTGAAAACAGGCACCTGATGCCTCTCAGAGAATGTGTGTAATTACATACCTTCATATACTAGCACAGTCATGTCGTTTGCACAAGCATATTTTATTATTTACAGTAGATATTTTTGATAATTGTCCCGTTTATCCGAAATATGGAAGATTCGCTCCACATAATTCAGATCAATCGTGAATTCTTCCGGTTCATAATCGGAGGCATAAAACGAGATTTCTTCCAGCAGTTTTTCCATCACCGTATGAAGACGCCGAGCACCAATATTTCATCCTCTTCATTCTGAAGATAGGCAATTTTGGCAATATGTGTGATCGCCTCATCCTCAAAAATTAAGTTAACGTCCTCAGTTCGAATCAGCTCTTGATACTGCTTGATCACCGAATTTTCAGTATGGGTCAGAATTTCGATAAAGTCCTTCTCGGTCAGACTATCCAATTGAACACTAATGGGAAATCGTCCCTGGAGTTCGGGGATCATATCAGATATTTTTGAAACATGGAATGCCCCAGCCCCGATAAATAAAATATAATCGGTCTTAATCGGGCCATACTTGGTATTGATGGTACTGCCCTCAACGATTGGCAAGATGTCTCGCTGGACCCCTTCTCTGGAAACATCCGGCCCATGGTTGTTGCCATTTCCGATTATTTTATCAATTTCATCGATAAAGATAATCCCGTTCTGTTCTGCATCCTGCATGCCAATTTCTTTGACCTGATCCATATCGATTAGTTTTTGAGCTTCCTGATTAATCAGGATTTTTCTCGCTTCAGATATTTTGACATTTTTCTTTTTTTTCTTTTGTGGCATAAAATCCCCAAGAATGTCGTTCATATTAAAAGACATACTGTCATTGTTCATCCCCTGCATAATACCAATGGTTTTTGAACCGTCGTCATCTACTTCAATCTCAATCATCTGATCTTCCAGGAGACCCGCCTCTAAATCCTTGGACAATGCTTCCCTTTTCTCTTTTTTGGTCTTTTCTTTCTCGACATCGCCTTCTAACTCATTTTGAGTTGGAGCAGACGGTGGGGAGGGTTTCATAAATAGATCAAACGGCGTTTTAAGGGTTTCTTTGATTTTTTTAGTGGGCACCAAAATATCAATTATAATCTTATTGGCATTCTTTTCGGCTTCAACATAAACTTCTTTCATCATTTCCTGCTGAACATTACGAATAGAAGTATTGACTAAATCTCGAACCATGGATTCCACGTCTCTGCCAACATAACCCACTTCTGTAAATTTTGTCGCTTCAACTTTTATGAAGGGGGCTTTGATGAGTTTAGCCATTCGGCGGGCAATTTCAGTTTTGCCGACACCGGTAGGACCCATCAGTATGATGTTTTTAGGGGTAAATTCATCAATCAGATCAGCTGGTAACAGTGACCGACGATAGCGATTTCTCAGGGCTACTGCAACCGCTTTTTTGGCCGCTTCCTGACCGATGATATAACGATTAAGTTCTGTAACTATTTTTTTTGGTGTTAATTCTTTCATGACAATTCTTCCGTTTCTACAATACTTCTACTGAAATATTATTATTTGTAAATACGCAAATCTCCGAAGCGATTTTTAGCGATTCATAAACCATTTCTTTAGCGCTCAGGTTAGAATGACCTTTTAAGGCACGCGCGGCTGCAAGGGCATAGGATCCACCTGATCCGATGGCCGCCACATCATCATCCGGTTCAATGACTTCCCCATTTCCAGATAAAATAAGTGTTTCTGATTCATCCATGACGATCAGAAGTGCTTCCAATTTTCTCAGAATCTTGTCCGAACGCCATTCTTTTGCAAGTTCCACCGCAGCCCGTTTCAAATTCCCATTATACTGCTCCACCTTGTGTTCAAATTTTTCACATAAGGTAAAGGCATCAGCAACTGAGCCCGCGAACCCGACTAAAATCTGATCATTATAGATTCTTCTTATTTTTGTTGCTTTATTTTTCATAATCGTTTTCTCGCCCATGGTTACCTGACCATCACCGGCAATGGCGACCTCTCCATTATGTCGTATTCCTACTATGGTTGTTGCATGAAACATATTTTTTCTCGCTTTCTTAATTCATACTCATACTTTTTTATTCAGCACTTGGTGCCTTATAGCCACAATCTTTTTTATCACAATAAACCGATTTGCGTTTCCCCAAACCCTTTTGAAAAAGAGTTGAACCACATACCGGACATTTATCTGCGATTGGTAAATCCCAATTCATATAATCGCAGGCCGGATAATTACTGCAAGAATAAAAGGTTCGTCCCGTTTTTGAGGTTCGCTTGACAATATCCCCCCCGCATACTGAACAGATCCCGCCTGTTTTTTCGAAATAAGGTTTGGTGTTCTTACATTCAGGAAAGCCAGGGCATGCCAGGAATCGACCATATTTGCCTTTTTTGATAACCATTCGGCGGCCGCATAATTCGCAATCTTCATCCGATTCTGGATCTGCAATCGTTACTGATTCGGCTTTTTCCTGAGCATTTGTTAATTCCTTTTCGAACCCTTTGTAAAAGTTTTTTAACACCTCAATCCAATCTGTCTCACCATCAGAAACTGAATCGAGGCGATCTTCCATTTCGGCCGTGAAAGATATATTAACTACATCACTGAAATATTCTTTCATCAAATGGGTAACCGTAATTCCCAGTTCTGTCGGTTTAAAGTGCTTATCTTCAATCTCTACATAATCCCGGTTTTTTATGGTGGCAATCGTCGGTGCGTAGGTGCTTGGTCGGCCGATGCCTTTTTCTTCTAATATTTTAACCAGGGATGCTTCTGTATAACGGGCTGGGGGCTTTGTGAATTTCTGTTCTTTGGTTGTTTTCAAACGAATCAAATCATCACCAATCGCCAACTCGGGCAGAATGCTGTCGTCATTCTTGCCGCTGTTTTTCCCGACTCGCGTGAAGCCATCAAATTTCTGGGTTTCACCTTTAGTCTTAAAAATCAAATTGCTACAAGCGACATCCACATCGGTGACGTAATATTGGGCATCTGCCATCTGACTGCAAAGTAATCTTTCCCAAATTAATTTATAAAGCCGATATTGATCAGCTTCCAATGATCCTTTGGCTTCTTCCGGGGTCAACATAACGGATGAAGGCCGAATGGCTTCATGAGCATCCTGGACATTTTTCTTTTTACTAACCTTTTTTTCTGATCCCAGATAGTCTTCTCCGAAATGTTGTTTGATATATTCTTTGCTCTCCTGTACGGCTTCATCAGCAATTCGAGTCGAGTCAGTTCGTAGATAGGTAATTAAACCGGTTAATCCACTCCCTTTAATATCAACACCCTCATACAATTGCTGGGCTAAACGCATGGTTCGTTGAGTCGTAAATCCCAAGGTTTTGTAAGCCTCTTGCTGCAATGTACTGGTGGTAAAAGGTAAGGGGGGTTTTTGATAACGCGTCCGTTTTTTAACGTTTTCGACAACAATGGTATTATCATCGACAATCTTTTCTAATCTGATCGCCTCTTCAGCATCGGTAATGGTCTTTTTTTTGCCATCCTCAGAATAAAATTTTGAAACAAATTCTTTATCATCGTCTTCCTTTTTTAAAAGCAGATCCAGATTCCAATATTCTTCTGGGACAAATGCGGCAATTTCTTCTTCCCGATCGACAATAATTCGCGTTACAACCGATTGAACTCGACCGCCACTAAGCCCCTTTTTTACTTTTTTCCACAAAAAAGGACTCAGCGAATACCCAACCAGTCGGTCCAGAATCCGTCGCGCTTGTTGTGAATTAACTAAGTCGATATCAATATTTCTTTTGTTCTCAATAGCTGCATTTACGGCTTTTTTTGTTATTTCATGAAACTCAATCCGGCATTTTGTCTCCAGATCAATTTCAAGGAAATTTGCCATATGCCAGGAAATCGCCTCGCCCTCGCGATCAGGGTCAGTTGCGAGATAAACTTGATCTGCTTTTTTAGCAGCATTTTTTAAATTCTTTAACAATTGAGCTTTTCCACGAATTTTAATATATTCGGGTTTAAAATCTTCTTCTATATTAATACCAATCCGACTTTTCGGCAGATCGATCACATGTCCCATCGTAGCTTCAACTTCATAGCCTTTAGGCAAATATTTTTTAATTGTTTTGGCTTTAGCCGGTGATTCAACGATAACTAAGGTTTTACCCATTGAATACCTCCTTCTTTCTTTATGTTAATGATTCATTTTCTCTGAAATAGCCACATTATAGCAAACATTTCCACTAAATACAAACGAATGAAGTCGAATATAACTGATAGTTCTTAAATTAAAACGATATTTCCGTATTTAATTGAAATTATTTCTTCTATTTCCATCATTGTCAATTGACTATTGACCACATTAACCGGTAAATCTGAATAGGTCACAAGCTCATCAATTGTTCGGTACCCTCTTTTAATTAACTTAAACAATAACTGTTCATTTGCATTCGTCAACGTTTTCTCCAAATCTGAACACTCTTCACAGTTTTCCGTAACAAACTGCTCATGGGTGAGATAATCTTCTAAAACGTCATTTGGTTCTGTCACAAGTTTAGCGCCCTCTTTAAGTAATTGATTGCCACCCGCCCAATTAGCGCCCCCGATATCTCCTGGAATAACATAAACATTCTTGCCCTGCTCTAAAGCATGGTTGACTGTAATAAGCGAACCACTTTTCTTGCGGGCTTCAATGACAAGCACCCCTTGTGAGAGTCCACTGATAATCCGATTCCGCAAAGGAAAATGATAGGGCAGAGGCTTTTCGCCCAAATTAAATTCTGAAACAATTAACGCTTTATCTGCCATTATATCAAAAAGTTTTTTGTTGGAGCGAGGATAACAGATATCGATTCCGGTACCGAGAACGCCGATGGTACTGCCAAGTTCATTAACACTGCTCCAATGGCTTTTGCCATCAATACCTGCTGCTAAACCGCTGACAATGGTGACACCAACAGCTGATAGCGATCGGGCAAATAATTGGGCATGTTTTTCACCAGCAATCGTCGGATTTCGAGAACCGATAATCCCAATTCTCAGAGGTGCATCAAGTAACGACATGTCGCCTTTTATGTACAAACCCAAAGGTGGCATGTAAATATTTTTGAGTGTTTCTGGAAAACGTTGATCATTCCGTGTAATTAATTCAATATTATGAGCTTCAATATAACACAAATCACTTTTTGCTTTATTAAGAGATTTCATTTGTTCCAGATAATCCAAATTTATTTTGCTTAAGATTTTTGTTTGCGACAGTTTTTCTCTATTTAATGTGTAAATTAATCGAGGTGAATCAAATTGTTCGAGAAGAATATTCTTTTGTTTAGTTGATATTTTTTCAAGTCCCATAAACCATATCCAGTAAATTAAATCGTTCATCCCTCTGATTTCCCTTCTTAATAACTTAAGCATAATAGTATCATAATTACAGTAGTAATTAAAAGACTTGATCAAATAAAAAAAGGCCTTACGCTGTCGATTTAGAAACGCAAAGCCTTTAACTTAAATTATTCGATGACTTTCAAATTAGTGTCAATATTCTGAGTAACATCTTTTCCAAACCATTTAATTGACAATTCACTTAATTTCCCATTTTTTCTTAATGCATCCAAAGCACCATTTAATTCTTCATTAAATGCAGTATCCGCTTTTCTTACTGTAATACCAATGGGTTCATTTGATAAAACATCTGAAGAAATAGCATATACATCAGGCTTTAATGTCGTGTAAAACTGAGCAACGCTGATGTCAGTCATAATGTTGTCAATCTGTTTTCCTTCCAACGCCGCAAAGGCATCCAACATCGCATCATATTTATTCACTGTGTAATCGACATTTTCTTGTTTTTTCAAAGCTTCTGCAGCATAATCCGCTGTGGTTTCAATTTGCACACCAACTGTTTTTCCAGCCAGATCTTTAGGTGTTTTAGCTTGGGGCGCATCCTTTCGAGACACAATTACAATCCCATTAGCAATATAGGGATCCGTCATATTATATCCGCTCAAACGGTCTTCTGTGATACTCGTACCAGATAAAACGATATCATACTGCTTTGCATCCAGCCCGTTGAATATTCCATCCCATGCGGTTGGAACCCACTCAATTTTAACGCCAAGTTCATCGGCCAAAGCCGCACCCAAATCAATGTCAAACCCAACCAGTTCGTTGTTCTGATCTCTGAATTCCAGCGGCAGATACATATCATTTGTTCCTGCCGTTAAAACACCATCAGCCAGGGGATCTTCATTACTCGCGGACTTATTCCCACAACCGGTCAATAACAATGCAATTCCTAATGCAATTGTTATCAGTACATAACTTTTTCTTTTCATTTCTTCCTCCCAATATAATAATTATGTATTCAATTATATTTTGCAATGAATAAAAATTCAAGTTTAATTTGTTTATTATTCGCGAATTCCAGGTATCAACAGTACCGATGAGGAGGAATGACGAACAATATTATGACTGACGCTCCCCATGAATATTTCACTGATAAAGCCTCGCCCCTGGGTTCCCATTACAACAAGTTGAATTTGCTGTTCATCAACTATTTTAAGAATTTCCGCTGTTGGCGATCCAAACCGTATTTGAATATCGACATTAATATCATTTAGTGATAAAAGATCCTCCTTTAGTTTTTCAAGTCTGCCCTGATCTATTTCATTAAATTCAATCAGTCGATGTAAAAGGTATGGATTAATTTTAGACTCATCCTGAATGTGAAAAATGGTTACCTGTTTTACACCATTTTTCACAAGTTCTTTTATATAGGTAAATGCGATATCAGCATTTTCTGAAAAATCTGTTGGGAATAGAACATGTTCAATGCCATCATTCGTCGCTAATGTCAGCGCTTCATGCTCATCTCTTAAAGCATCTCTAACCAGAAGGATGGGCTTAGTCGAACCATAGATAACATCATAGGCTATACCGCCTAAAAACAATCCGCCAATCATGGAGTGTTTTTCGGCTCCAACTACGATTAATGAGCACTCCTCTTCCAACGCAACACGATTTACTTCATTTTTTATGTTTCCAGAAACTACTTTTGTTTTAACCGCAAATCCTTGCTCCATTAATAAATCAGATTGCTGCTGTAAATTTTCATTAAATATTGCTGTTAAATAAGATGATACGCCGGCATCCACATCTTGAGGATTAAAACATTGGAGCAGCAAACATTCCTTTGTTCCTAACGATCT
>JAKLQL010000298.1 GCA_022013395.1 Acetobacterium sp. | reverse complement strand
TTTTCTTGAACGAGACGGAATTTTATGAACATATCCGAATGAAAAAAGGATCGAAACGGGCTCAACCCATTGAACGGATTCTAGAGCGCGCAAGAAATATTCCCAAGCCAAAGGTTTTATATCGGGTTTCCGAAGCGAAAATCATTGATGCTACACATTTTACACTGGATGGCATCGAATTTGTCAGTGAAATTGGAGCGGAAAAAATTTCGAAAGCGACCTATGTTTTTCCGAATGTGGTTACCGCTGGTGCTGAAATCGAAAATTATTGCTTATCCCGTGAAAATGTTTTGGAACAGTACATTATCATGGAGCTTTGTAATTTTGCCTGTGAATTTGCCCGGGAAGCCCTGATTCGGGACGTAAAAAATCGTTTCGGTGTCGAAATAAAGGATTGCATCTATCCCGGTGAAGATGGCTTTCGATTAGAATCTGGAAAGCGGATTTTTGATCTTTTTGAAAATGTGGAAGCAGAAATTGGTGTCACGGTCACCGACATGGGACTAACTACACCGAGTCGCACAGCGTATGCCATTTATTTTGGATAAAATGTTTAATATAAAATGCGTAAAATAAAAGAGGCTCTCAGGCCTCTTTTATTTACGCATTTTTTAAGTTGTCAAAAATTTCCACCATCCGCTTGTTTAAAAGAGGATGGACAAAATAAGGGGCAATTTCAGCCATCGATTCCATCACAAAAGCGCGCTCCTGGATTCGAGGATGGGGGAGGATCACATGAGGATCATCAGTCACCAGATTGTCATAGAATAAAATGTCCAGATCAATGGTGCGTGGTCCCCAGTGAATGGTGCGTTCGCGTTTGAGCCCCTGTTCGATTTCGAGTAGTAGGGTCATCAGGGTCTGAGGGGGCAGGGTGGTTTTAACTTTAAGAACGCAATTGAGAAAAGCATCCTGATCGGTGTAACCCCAGGGTTCGGTTTCAATAATACTGGATTGGGTGAGCACTTGAATGCCGGAGGTGTTGGTTATTCCCTCAATCGCTTCTTTCAAATTATGATTCCGGTCGCCCATATTGGTGCCCAGTCCGATAAAGGCATCATGCCAGCCCCGGTTAATTTCGATGGCCACCGTATCCATGGATTTGAGGATCGGCGCCCAGGGTTTTTTGATCATAATACTCACATCGTTGACCATCGGGTAATTATTTAACACATAGCCAGCCAGCATTTCGCCGGCGGTTTCGATGAGATCGTAACTTTCTTTTTTAAACTCGATTTCCAGAGCATGGCAGAGTTCGCCATAGTGAACGGACTTAGTCAAGTCGCCGGTGAGCGCGGCTTCCTGCATATCCAGGGTTAGGGTCACCGATATTAAGAATTTCTGTCCTAGCGTTTTTTCTTCCGGGAAAACCCCGTGATAGGCGAAAACTTCAAAATCTTTTATATAGAGTTTGTCCATGGTGCTCCTTTCAGAATGGCAGATGTCATTTGGGCGGCGCGCTTATTTTCCAGTACATCGTGAACACGAATAATGGAGGCCCCCTTCATAATGCCGATAACGGTGGTGGCAACGGTACCTTCTACCCGTTGGGTGATCGGTAAGTCCAGGGTCAGACCGATAAAGCCTTTGCGGGAGGTACCGAGTAAAATCGGGTAGCCCAGAGTTTGGAGGGCTTCCAGGTGGTGCATTGTTTCCATATTTTGGGCATAATCTTTGGCAAAACCAATGCCGGGATCAAGGATGATGGCGTCCCGGGAAATGCCGGCTTTTAGGGCAATATCGATGGATTCCTGAAGGTCGCTGTTGATATCGGTCATGAGATGATTGTAATTCTGGTCGTCGCGGTTATGCATCAGCACACAGGGAACCTTGTATTTGGCCGTGACATCGGCCAGGGTCGGGTCATATTTAAAGCCCCAGATGTCGTTGACTAGGGCAGCTCCAGCCTTAAGGGCAGCTTCGCCGACGGCACCCTTGTAGGTATCGATCGAAATGGGAATATCAAATCGCTGGCGGATGGCTTCAATCATTGGAACAATGCGATCAATTTCCTCATCATCGCTGATTTGGGTATGGCCGGGGCGGGTGGATTCACCACCAAGATCAATGAGATCGGCACCATCAGCGATCATTTTTTCAACCTGGTTAAGACTGGTGTCCAGGGTGTTAAATTTGCCACCGTCGGAAAATGAATCCGGGGTAACGTTTAAGATCCCCATAATGAGGATCTCGTTTGTTAAGTCAAAATTTTTATTGCCAATTTGCATGGTAACTCCTTTAATAAACAATGGTCAGGTTTTTCTTTTCGTTAGACCAATCACATTCTTGTTCTACCGGACATGAATAACATGCCCGGGATAATTTGTCACTTTCATAAAATATTCGGCTGAATCCTTGGGCTTCCGGGTTGCGATGATTCAGGATAGCATCCAGGATCAGTTTATTTTCATCATCGGTAAAATCCAGGGTCTCCAGTAATGGAATTGCCAATTGGTGGGAGGCAATTTCATGGGGTGTTTTGTCTTTGTATTGAACAAAACGCCCGATATCGTGCAGTAGTGCCGTTGTATAGATAAGATCCCGGGAGAAGTTTAAACCGGCTTCCATGGTCTTTATAGTGGCAATGCGGGCTACCGACAAAAAATGCGGAACATCATGACAACAGAAACGGCGTTGTGTTTCGCAGTTTTTTATTTTATTGAGATATTTTTGATAGTCTCTATTTTGATAAAGCAGATTGGTGCGATTCAACTGATCCATTAACCACGTCCTATTTAATACTTAAAAGTTTATGAACTTCATCTTTCAGTTCTTTGTTATGAGCGAAAATACCGGCTTGCATAGCGGTAACCGTCCGGGTTCCGGGTCGTTTGACACCACGCATGTTCATGCATAAATGCTCGGCTTCGATGATAACCATGACGCCGCGGGCCTGAAGATAATCCATAATCGCTTCGCCGATATCGGTGGTTAAAACTTCTTGAAGCTGAGGTCGTTTTGAATACAAATCAACCGTTCTGACAAGTTTTGAAAGACCGGCAACGCGACCGTTGGGAATGTAGGCGATATGAACCTTACCGTAAAATGGTAACAGATGGTGTTCACACATGGAATAAAAAGGAATATCCCGTTCAATGACGATATCATCGGATTTGACAGCAAAGGTTTTGGCCAGGTGGACTTCAGCGGTATGACCCAGTCCTGAAAAAATTTCGGCATACATCCGGGCAACACGAGCCGGGGTTTCAATCAGACCTTCCCGGGTGGGGTCTTCGCCAATGGCTTCCAAAATCATCGTTACAGCTTCTTGAATTTTTTGTTGATCAATCATTTTTCTCCTATCGCCGAATCACATTGTTTCGATTCGGAATGGTTTTTACTAAAACCAAATAAAAAAAGCATTACTCAAATAAAACAAAATGTTTTAAGCAATGCTTCCGCAACCCTTAATTGGTCGTTAAGGGGTCCAGCGGAAGCAACAAGATATCGCAATGAGTTCATTTCGTTTAAAGGCAACTTCCCATCCTCTAACACTTTACGCATCTTGTCTACTCTGTTATATTTAATTGGGTGTATTTTAACATGGGATAGGGTTAGTTACAAGGGTAATATAACGCAATCTTAAAAGATATAAGTATATTCGATTAAAGATATTCAGGTTAAAAACACCTGTTAAAAGATATCCAATACAAATAGAAAAGTAAAGAGAAAAAATTTAACCATTTTTTTAACAAAGTTCAAAAAAAGTGTAATCGATGGACAATTATTTTACTTATTTAAAAAAA
Source organism: Acetobacterium sp. (assembly GCA_022013395.1). Taxonomy (GTDB): domain Bacteria; phylum Bacillota; class Clostridia; order Eubacteriales; family Eubacteriaceae; genus Acetobacterium. The sequence goes on along the minus strand of JAKLQL010000298.1, from coordinate 118 downwards.
ATCAGCAAAATACGATTAAAAGTAACTTAAAAGATTATTTTAACTATTTAAGAATTTCATCGTTTACTTAAGATGACTATGCTAAAATAATTGCAAAATATACAAAAATGAATGAGAA
>JAKLQL010000297.1 GCA_022013395.1 Acetobacterium sp. | reverse complement strand
TTCACTTTCACAAAATCATTGAGGGCTTTTGAATAACGATGGTACAGGTCACGATCCAAGCCGAGATAGAGTTTCGTTTCCTCAATCGAACTATGTCCAAGCAATTCTTTAACGGCCAGGATATCATTACCATTGTCACGGAATATCTTATAGGCATAGGTCTTTCTCATGCTGTGCGCTGAGATATTTCTCAAACCAAAGTATTCACCGGCATCTTTAAGAATATTACTCACTGCTTGGACTCCAATCGGCCCGCCTTTACGACTGGGAAACATATAATCATAATCCTGTTTGTCTTTGATATAATCCCTCAGTATCTTAGCAACAGATGGTAGGATTTCAGCAGATCGTGGTTTCCTGTTTTTTTCTCTGATATTCTTGGCATTCTTTTTCTTGCCCTCAAGAATCAGGAACTCTCCGGAACGGATAGCTTCCTTCACATCTCTCACCTGTAGCTTAACCAAATCACCGGCACGAAAACCAGTCGTTATGCCAACTACAAATAAAACATAATTTCGCAATCCTTCCTGCTCCCTTTGGCTATTGGCTAGTAAATAATCCTGAATGTTCAGAACATTTTCAGTTTCTTTTATGGGATTTGATGGTCGCTTTTTCATTTCATGATCACACCCTCCTTTTGCATATAAAAAAAGCAACCATCACGGCTGCTCAATTCTTTACCTATTTTTCTATGTTAGATAATATCATGGTTTTAAAAAAATTGCAGTGGGTTAAATAGTGGGTTTTTACTCTACTTATTTAGTCTTGCTGATATTTCTTTAATATAATCATAGCTATACCCCAACACTAAAGCTATTTCCGGCAAACTATAACCAACCTGATCGCGAAGGTATTTAACCTTCATGTTTAGATTATCAATCCCTTCAATATGCTCAAGGATCTGTTCTTTCAAATTAACAAGAATATCAATCTCCCGGTTGCATTCATTAATTTGTTGCTGCAGCTCCATGACTTCTGGAAGAATATCTTCAAATGCTTTTGATCGGCTGCCGTGAATACACGACGCATCCAGGTCATCCCCCAAGTTACTTGTTTTAATACCGTCTGGTGAAAGCTGGCTCATCAGTCTCCCTTTTCTGCGAACCAGATTATCCCTGCAGGTCGTCTCTATATTGATCATTGCCGTAATACTCTTAATCTTTGACATTCGCTTCCCCCCATGTTAAAATAATTTTATGAGCAATTTGGGGCGAAAGCTCCTTTTTTTATGCCTTGAAATATGATTTCATTTTCTTTTTTTCACAATTCCATTGATCACGCCACCAGCAACGCCACATACAACCGCACTCAGGAAAAACAATCCGATCAGCGCTGCTGCAATCCCAGACGTGGCCAAGGCAAACCAGAAACTAATCCATGCAATATTAATCAATATTTCCATCACATCGCCACCCCACTAAACAAATTCCCAAACTCAATGATCCCTTTCCCATTCTCCAGACAGAAATCAAACTCCATTTTACATCCCTTGCTGATCATCCAATGCCCTGCAAATATTGCAGCATCACATTCTTTTAACAATTTAAAACATTTCTGCATGGCTTCCTGGTGTTCCATATTCTCCGGAATCAGGACCAAGGGCCGGATCACTTTTACTTCCGGGTAATTCTTTTGAAGCTGCTCAAACGCCAGCTTTTCCAATGCCTTGTTTTCTTCGATGCTCTTTCCCCCGGTCGTACAGGGATGAGCCAGGTAATAAGTCTTTTTTATATCGATCATGCGCTCACCCGCTTCAAGGTGATCCGTCCACCAATAACCATGGTGACTTTCTTCACCGTTGAAGAAAAGAACTCAATGCTCTTTCCCTGCCGACACGGGATATTAATCAGACAGTCACCTTTCATCACTTCCAGCCCTATTTTCTGGGCCAATCCCGCATCAGCATAAAAAGCATCACTGCTACCATCTCTAGAAGGTATTTCGATAAATCCATAATATTCATGTTCATATTTACTCATAATGCTCCACCATCTCCATTATTTCTTGGGCAAGCAGCTTGCCCTTTTCCAAATCCACCGCAAAGGCTCCGTTTTTAGCTGAAGTTATTACCAGGCTGTTACCTTTGATAATGTATCTCAACCCGATAAACTGGTCACTTTCTACTTCTAAACCGGCTTTCCGATCCCGGCTTTCTGATTTGAAGTTATAAATCCTTTTGATAAAATCCATTTCATTCCGCTTTTCTCTTTCTTTTTGGGACAACACCATATGCAAATATAAGGAGCCTCGGCAATATGCTTGCAACCATCACAGATCCAGTTCATCCTTTTGCTCCATCACCATACCACTTAGATTTTACTGCCCGGATCTCCCCCTTGACCTTTTCCAGCAGGGCCTTCTCCTGTTCAATGTCTTTGGATTCGGCATCCGGTCTGGTTATGTAATATTGCAAGGCATGTTTGATCGTCTGTAATTTTCGGTATTTATTCACATTCCACCCCTTCTTTCACAAACTGCATTTGAAACCCCATGGCTTCCATTATTTTCCCAATCGCCACAAACTGTGGTTCTCTTTGTCCACGTTCATAATGGCTAACACACCTTTGTGTTACTCCAGCTTGCAGTGCCAACTGCTCCTGTGTCATTCCGCACTGTTTGCGCTCTTTTTTTATTCGCTCACCTATATTAATTTCGGTTTTCATCCATCCTCCTGAAACTTATAAATCCTTGCCGGCACCCCATGAAACATCCGGGTTGTCCGATTCTTCCGGATCACCCGGCAGATCACTGGGATCTCTGCTTTGCAGATCTCAGCCAATTCATTCAAGCTGCCGGCGGTGGCCAATGGCCATTCATATTTGCTGGTATCCGCAATCAAGTAAATCATGCACCTATTTTCTTTTCTTTCATAAATTTTTCTTTTGCCCATTCAACCTGTTCATTTCTGATTTCCTGACGATAGTTTTTTCCTAAAAATGATATGGGCACACATTTCTCCAGTATTCTGTCGTAGATTCTGGAATACTCCACTTTCTTCGGATTTTTTAGGTCATTAATTGTCAAATTTGTAGTGATGAT
>JAKLQL010000296.1 GCA_022013395.1 Acetobacterium sp. | reverse complement strand
TTCCATGATATTCCTCTCAGGACACACTACAGATGAGAAAATAAACTTCTCTACAACCCTGTTGAACTGCAACGTGTATTTTGGTTTATTATAGACCTAATTTTTACTAATGTCAAACGATTAGTTATTAATATCATGTTAATTTTTCATTCTTTATTTTACATATTGACAACAACCAGTCATTCGTGTTATATTGCTTATAATTCCTACTGGAATGATATGTAATGTTGGATTCATGAAATCGAAATAAATTAAAGATCCAAAGGAGATACGATTATGAAAGATACTCGAAAATTTGAAACCCTTCAACTTCATGGCGGTCAAAGCCCTGATCCCACTACCCATTCGGTGGCTGTCCCGATTTACCAAACCACCTCTTATGTTTTTGACAACAGCGAACATGCCGAACGGCTTTTCGGCTTAGAAGAACCTGGCAACATCTATACCCGAATCATGAATCCGACCACCAGTGTTCTGGAAGAACGAATGGCTCTTTTGGAAGGCGGTGTCGGTGCACTGGCCTTTGCTTCCGGCTCTGCCGCCATTACCGCAACCATCTTAAACATTGCCGGCACTGGGGATGAACTGGTTGCTGCCTCAACGCTTTATGGCGGTACCTACAATCTGTTAAGTGCCACCCTGCCCCGTCTCGGTATTAACACCACCTTTGTTAACCCAGATGATCCTGAGAATTTCCGAACCGCGATTAACGAAAATACTAAGGCCATTTATATTGAATCCTTAGGCAACCCCGCCATTAATATTGTCGATGTTCAGGCAGTGGCTAAAATCGCCCATGACAATGGTCTGCCCTTAATTGTTGATAATACCTTTGCCACTCCTTATTTATTCAGACCGCTGGATTTTGGCGCGGATATCGTTGTTTATTCAGCCACTAAATTCATCGGCGGACATGGCACCACCATCGGCGGCATCATCGTTGACGGCGGCACCTTTGACTGGGCCGGCAGCGGTCGCTTCCCGGTATTCACCACGCCGGATGCCAGCTATCATGGCATTACCTATGCCACCGATATCGGAGCTGCGGCCTTTATTGTCAAAGCCCGGGTTCAGCTGCTGCGAGATACTGGTGCCTGCCTCAGTCCTTTTAACGCCTTCTTGCTGTTACAGGGTCTGGAGACCTTATCTCTGCGTTTAGACCGACATCTGGAAAACAGCCAGAAAGTTGTTGCTTTTTTAAGCGAGCATCCTCAGGTTACCTGGGTAAACTATCCATCGCTGCCAGACAACCCCTACAAGGCACTATCGGATGAATACTTTAAAAAAGGTCCCGGCTCAATCTTTACCTTCGGCATTAAAGGCGGTATCGCCGCGGCCCGGAAATTCATTGACAGTCTGACCTTGTTTACCCATTTAGCCAATGTGGCCGATGCCAAATCTCTGGTTATCC
>JAKLQL010000295.1 GCA_022013395.1 Acetobacterium sp. | reverse complement strand
TTTTACGCATTTCTCGAGTGGCAACTTTGGGATAGAAGGCCATTTTGCGCATGTTTTTCTGGGTATGTTTGAGATCCAGATAGGTTCCGCCTGGTCCAACTTCATGGATAAGATCCAGACAAAGATTATCTTCGCTGAATTCCATCCCGCGTTTCATCCGTTTAAGCATTAAGGCAATTTCATTATCAATAACGGCTTTGGAATAGTCAAAGGCCATCAGGCTTCCTAATAAGCCACCCATATTAAACATATCTGATCCGGCTAAAAGAGCGCCGGTGGTATTAATACCTGTTTCATATCCGCATTGGGCATCATTGATCTGTGAATTAGTTAAGCCAATATATCCGCCAGAAGGTACGCCATAAAATCTGGCCATTTGTGAATGTGCCATTTGCAGCATTCCGGTTTCAACGGCACCGGGAGCGTAATTTCCGGTTCGCAAGTCTGCTACGGTTGATAAAACCGCATAGATCATCGGTGCGCCAGGTCGGATCAGCTGAATTAATGTTGACAGGGCTAAAAATTCGGCATTGCCTAATACTAAAGTACCGGTCATTGTCATTGGTGATGTCATCCCGGCATTGGGAACGATGGTTCCATAAACTGGTAGTCCTTTTTCAGTCAGATAAATGACAGCGTCAGTCGAATCCACGTCCATTGTCAGTGGTGAAACCACGGGACAATAGTGATGGTTAATAAACGGTCTTTCTTTATAGGCTTCTTTACCGCCGGCAATAATCGCTCCCAATTCGAGAACATCTTCCAAGTCCTTGATGGTTGGGGTGTTGCTGCGGACTGGTTTTTTACAGTTTTTTAAAGCCGGGTAAAACCGGGAAATACTGATTTGACCTTTAGGTGCATCCTGCGCCAAGGTTGAGATAGAGAAGACGTCAAAGCCATCTAACTCATTGATGAGGTTGGCAATATTGGCGATATCGGATGAAGTAGCTCGTCTATCTTCGCCGGTTTTGGGGTCGATGATATTGGGAGCTGAGCTTCCGGTAATCACGACTGGTCGATTATCCGGCAAGACAATATCAAACTTGGGATCCTGGGCGGTGAATGTATATTCCGGCACATAGGATTTGCGGCATTCTTCGACCAGTTTCCCGGGAATTTTAACCAGGTGGGTTGTTTCATCGACTGAACAGCCTGCTTTTTTAAAGATTTCTCGGGCTTTTTCATTTCTGACGCTTAAACCGGTGTTTTGCAAAATGTCCAATGATGCTTCGTGAATCCGGGTCACTTCTGCTTCTGTAAAATAGTCCATAAATTTCATTGATATTTCCTCCAATGTGGTTTTATTATTTAGGTAATTGCGAAAGTGCCGTTAGTTTGGCCCTCAGGCGATACTGTCTTGGCATTTCGCAATCCCCTCTGTTAATTAATTATTTATATGCCTGTGGCAAGTATTTTAATCGGCCGGTTCCAAACTCAGAAATCTTGTAACTGGTAATGAGTTCGTCTTTCTCATCAATATCTACTGTTTCAACTTCAATTAGTCCTAAAGCTCGCATGGAAATCAAATGACCTTCCATCGCTTTTTTCTTGAATTGCTTTTCTTTTCCATAATCACTGCCAAGTTCCTGCATGATCTCTGCCGATGTTACGCCTGCTTCTTTTGTAGACATCAGATGTAAAATCCTAAAGCGTAGGGGTAGCAAAACTGCCATCTTTCATACCTCCATAGTTATTTCGTAATTTTTTCTTAGACTTTTCTTAAGTTAATTAATTCTTTCGGATTCGCTCCAACCAAAACAGCTCCAGCAACAATAGTGAGACCGCCAATGATAAGAGTAGGGGTGATTTGGGTTCCAAGTAACAACCAGCTAAAGAATACTGACCATAAAGCATAGGTAATATTTAGTGCCATCGCTCGTGAGGCACCTGTTTTGTTGATTGCTAAATACCAACAGATATAAGATCCACCGCCTAAAAGTGCAGCGAAAGCAATAACCCCAATGCTAGCTGTTGTGAAGGCACCAAAAAGCATTTGATACCCAACAACTCCCAGCAATAATGGAATAACTGCCACTAAATACACAACGAATGAAGTCGCTTCACGAATTCCCACCGCAACTTCCGGATCAACCATGTCCATCCCAAATCCTGAGATAACGCCTTCTGTTCCCCAGCCAATCGCAGCTAAGAAAGCCAACGCAATACCAGCGTAGAAATATGGGAAAGATGCAGCAGCAGGTGGAACCCAGCTGACAATCGCAACACCCATAATTGAAAGTAAAATACCGATCCAGGTTCTAACGCCAATCTTTTCTTTTAGAAAAACAACTGATAATATAGCCCCAATTGCCGGATATATTGCCGTTATGGCGAGTGCATAAGATGGTCCTGCCAGGGTGATTCCCAACATATAACCAGACATTCCAATCGGTCCCCCAAACATTGCCGCTAAACACACCATCATACCCGGTTTAGTACGGAGACTTCGGCCATATTCCCGCCATTTACCATTGAATAAATTAAAAAGAAAAACCCAAAATCCAGCAAAGCCATCATGCAATGCTGCGCCGACAAGTGGTGCTACCAGAAGACTAGCCCCTTCTGTAAAAGGCGCCATTCCGAAAGCAATACTCATGATTACTCCACTTAATCCCCAAGTCATCCCCGATACGACCCCGAAGCCTAAACCCGATTTCGCATGGCGCAATTCTTGTTGTTCCAGTCGTTCCGTAGTGTTCATAAAAATCCACCTTTCAAAATTTTATTTGCCGTTTATAATCTGTTGACCATTTCTTTGATCGCATCTTCATTTGCTTCAATCCAATCCATTAACTTAATCTGATGTTTTAAATAAGCAAGGTATTCATAATCATTAAGCTCATCCATATCATTATAGTATGCATCGACACACCAATTAATCAGATACACATTGGCAAAAGCCAGCATGTTTTTCATCGAGGCTTTTTCTTCATCCGTAAAACCGGTTAAGCCTTTAAGGTCATGCATCTTCTGTTCATAAGCATTCAAGAAGATTTCACATTTATCCAACCGCATCTTATCTTCTTCCTTATCTTCCCAGAAGCAACAGGAGTAAATCATTCCCAGACAAACATCAAAAAGTCTTAATTCAATTTTAGACCAGTCAAAATCGAAAATTCCTACAACTTGATCGTCTTTGAATTTAACATTACCGGGATGATAATCATTGTGAGTTGGGTTGTATGGCATTTTTTCGGCAATCGCTTCGGGAATCTTGTTCTTCTTGATCACCTCGATAATGGCATCCAATTTTTTATTGAAAAATTCGTGGTAAATATTATCATAGTCAGCCTCAGCATAATCAGTGAATATTTTGGGCAGGGTT
>JAKLQL010000294.1 GCA_022013395.1 Acetobacterium sp. | reverse complement strand
CGTTTTTTAAATAAAGCTCCAACGCTTCAACGATTTCTTTTTCATCATCGCATATTAAAATACTCATCCTATTGACTTTTACCCTTTCCGTTTTATCTAAGCTAACTTTAACACAAACTTATGTCGAAAAAACTCTGAATTTCCTTAAGAAATTCTTACAATGAAATCCGAACAAAAAAAAGGCAGCTATCCATGGGATGCTGCCCGAAAGTGTGTTAGATTAAAAATTTAATGCCTTCCGGTTTGTTCTTATTTGAGAATTCAAACCCTTGTTGAATGGTATTTTCAATCATTTCGCCATCCAGGTTCATTAATCTGAACAAATTTCTGATAAAGAAATAAATCATTGCCCGGCTGGTAAACTTGATGTTCTTTTCATAGAAATCGATGAAAAGTTCTTTTCGGGCCCCGTATTCTGAACGGGCAATCACTTCCAGATCGGCCTCAATGTAGTTTTTATTGAGAAAATCCAGACAGGATCGATTCAGCGTATTGGTGATGTTCGTTCGTCCGTGGGGATTTACATTTTTAACCAGCACCTCATAATAGAGGGTTTTGTTATGTTCATCATTCAGGATGGCCTCATAATACAGCACCAGGGAGTAACAATACTTTGTATAAAGATTGAGGTTCTCCGAAACTGATGAGACATAATCGTACAATGCCAAAAAGAATACATTGTAGATGTCGGTGATCATATCATCCTTCTTTTTATAATAATATGTGATGGTTCCCAGTTTCACATCCGCACGATCAGCGATGTCCTGTATCCCGGTTTTGTTATAACCATTCTCATAAAATAAAACCTTTGCTGTCGTTATTATATTACTCTTTGTTTGGGTTCCTTTTCTTGACGTTGCCATGGTTTGCCTTTCCTGTATAAATCATTTTATTAGTTACATTTAATTCATACCTTTGATCTTACGAAAAGTTTTGCCGAATGTCAATAGGAAATTTATGAATATTTCTAATTTACCCTAAATTGTTAAATTATTTCAGCAACAGCGTTTCCCGATCCAATAGATTTATCTCCGCTACTTTTTCCAGGGTGTCAATGGCTTTCTGTTGAACTTCATCATCAACCCGAATGATAATGATGGCATTATCCGTTTTTTTCGGTAAAAAGGAATAGGCGTAGACAATATTTATTTTCGCCTGGGTCAGTGCATCCACCAAAGTGCTTAATCCACCGGGATCATCGGAAAT
>JAKLQL010000027.1 GCA_022013395.1 Acetobacterium sp. | reverse complement strand
GGGGTGATGAACATCATGTTGGTCTCCGTCACCGAACGAACCAAAGAAATCGGTATCCGAAAGGCCCTTGGTGCTCGTAATTCAGCCATCCGTAGCCAGTTTATCGTTGAGGCGATCATTATCTGCCTAATCGGCGGAATCATTGGCGTCGGACTTGGCTCCGCTCTGGGAATAATGGGCAGCACCTTGATGAAATTCCCGACGAATCCGCCATTTTTACCGATGATCATCGCACTCTGCTTTTCCATGGCCATTGGCGTCTTCTTTGGCTTTTATCCGGCCAATAAAGCTGCTAAACTGGATCCAATTGATGCGTTGCGATATGAGTAAGCTATTTCTTTTTTCGTTTCATGCTGCGAATCCGCACCTTCATCTCCAGATTCACCAGTCGTGATTCGGTGATCTTCTGCAAGGCTTTATTATAGGTAAAATCGTCAAGATCATTGGCTTTCAGATAAATCATGGTCATCTCCGGAAAAGCCGTAAAGCAGCTGGTGATGGCCCAGGCAACTGCCATTTTCACATAATAGTTGTCGCAGCCAATGGCATTGAAATTTCGAAACATTGGTTCCAGATAACGGTCTTCTACGAAATAGCTAATAAACATCACCACCCCAAAACGGATCTCGTAAGCTTCTTTTGACTGGAGGTATGGCTGTAAAAACTGCCATACCTCCTTTTTATGGTCTTTTGTGAATTTCAGACCCGTACAAAAGCTGTCGCAGATTGACCAGTTGTCAATCTTGGGGATATATGCTTTGATCAGCGTCAACCGCTCTGGCAGTTCCATACCGGCATAACCAATTACCATCCCCTGGAGCAGGGTTTCCTCAAAGCTGTCATCCCGGGCTGTTTTTAGATAGCTCTGCCAGTCGGCTTTGGCAATCTTTTTTCCAATCTTCCTAAGCGCTGGCAAGCGCACCCCTAAGATCGTATCCGTTCCCGGTGTCAAAGAACTGGAAAATTTCCGGTATTTTTCATCGGCCAAAGCCAGCAACTCATCTTTCAAAATATTTTGATTCATCGTATTCTCTCCCTGTTATTTTACATCATTGCGACATTTATAAACATCGAATGGCACTTTCCTAAATTACTGTCAGCTAAAATAAAAGCCCTTCTCAGCAGGCAATCGTGGATTGCCGCCAAAAATGGGCTTGTCTGTCATTTATTTTAATTTCATTGGTAAGCCCGCAACCAGCAGATAGGCTTCGTTGGCCCGGCCAGCCACCAGCTGATTCATGCGCCCGGCAATGTCCCGAAAATAGCTACCCAGCTTGTAGGCTGGAACCAGACCTAAACCCACTTCGTTGGAGACAATAATCAGGATTTTATCCTGACAGACGTCCAGCAATTTCTCCACTTCCAACTTAATGGCAGCTTCGATTTCGCCCACCTTTTCCATGGTGCAGGTGTCATAATCCACTGGAAAGTCCAGCATATTATTGGTGGTCATCACCGTCAGACAGTCAAATAGAACGATCTCGGCATTTTGAAAAACGGGATTTTCCGTGATGGTCTGAAAATCTTTATACTGCTCAATGGTTCCCCAATGATCCGGACGCTGCGCCTGATGCTTGGCGATGCGGTCCTTCATGCCATCGTCAAAAGCGATCGCCGTGGCAATGTAAGCCACTGGTTTATCTAACTGATAGGCAATGTTTTCGGCGTAAGTACTTTTTCCGCTTCGGGCACCCCCGGTGACAAATATTAACTGACCCATTTTTAATTCCTCCAGTTTTTAAGAAACGTCAAAAGCTTGGTATTATCCGCTTCTTTTTTAATCGCAATGCGAAAGTATGAATGGTCCAGGCCCATAAAATCTTCACAGGTTCGCAGGGACATGCCAGCCTTTTCCAGGTCGATCTGCAGCTCTGCCACGGTTCCGGTTAACAGCCGACAGAGATGAAAATCGGCTCCACTTGGGTAAACCTTAAGGGTTTTGATTTGACTTAAGGCATTAAAAACCCGCTGACGCTCCCCATGAATATAGGTTTTAGTCTTTTGGGCATAATCTTTTTCATTATAAACCCCGGTAGCTGCAATCAGCCCCAGGGCATTGATGGTCCAGGGCTCTTTAAAGCTCTCCATCTTCTCAATAATTGGAGTGACCCCAACCCCATAGCCAATTCTCAGCCCGGGCAGGGCATAGAACTTCGTCAGGGATTTCAGGATAAATACCGACTTTTTTGCTTCCTTTACTAATGAAAGGCTGCCCGTTTCTTCAGAAAAATCCATGAAGGATTCATCCAGAAACCAGGTAATTTCCGGAGACGAATGCTCTAACATTTCTCTGATAAAACCATTGGAATAAGCCCGACCAGTAGGGTTATTGGGATTGCATAAAAACACCGACTGGGGCTTTTCGCTTCTGATCACCGCCGCCAATGATTCTGGGTTAATCGTAAAATTATTTTCTTCATTTAAGATATGATGGACAACCTCCCAGCCATAAAGCGTTAATGCCCGCTCATATTCATTAAAGGTTGGCTGAACAATCAGCGCTTTTCCCGGCCCCATGCTTCGGGCAAAAAGATAGATCAGTTCAATGGCCCCATTCCCGAGAATAATGTTGTCTGGCAGCACCGCCAGATCATCGGCGATCTTCTGAATCGCTGAAATACCGGTAATCTCTGGATATTTCACCAGCTCATCGATGCCTGCGATCAGTTTTTCCCGGATTCCCTCAGGAATTCCCAAGGGATTAATATTGACGCTGAAATCCAGCATTTTTTTGTCTTTTCCCTGATATCCGCCGTGTTTATTCATAGTACACTCCGTTTATTTTCTGTTTCTATTTTTTGATCATACTTTTCTCAAATCAGATGTTTTACTTAATCGTATAAATGAGAACTGCCATTAAGGTACTAAAGATCATCACCACGACCTCACTGCCATACATAATGGTAATGGTTTCCCGGATATCCAGAATTTCCAGCGGAGTTTTCGCATCCCCGATGGTGGGTTTTTCCAGAATTTCACCGAAATACTGGTTGGTTCCCCC
>JAKLQL010000026.1 GCA_022013395.1 Acetobacterium sp. | reverse complement strand
ATTATTTTTTTAATTCTTTTGTGAAAAAGTCCTGGGCTATTTATTTTTCCAGAATGGTGGCCTTTGCTGTACTTTTTTCTTTCGCGCAGCGGTTTAAAAGCGTTTCGACCTTATCCACTATCCAACTAAAAGTTTTCAGCAGCGGATAGATATCTAGAATCGTGATTCCCAGAATGATAAACATGGCTGGTATGAACTCCTGAATTGGCAGGAGAAAAAACAAATCTTCTAAAAATAATACGCAGCATAAAAATGAAACGGTCATGGCAAAGAATAACGCCCATCGTTTATTATCCAGTGGCTGGCAGACTCGAAAAAGAATTACCAGACCAATTAATCCGGTGGAGATCACTGCCAAAGTTGACACCTGCTCGTGATTTAGGGGCAAATAAGAACCGATAATCATAATCATGACGACATTAAATACCACCGTGAGGGCTCCCGGCAGCGATTTCTTCAGAACCTTTTCCAGAAAATTGCCAGTAACCCGGTTTTTGTTCGGTTCCAGTGCCAAAAACACCGAAGGTGCACCAATCGTCAGGGCACTGATTAACGTTAATTGAATCGGAACAAAGGGATAGGCCTCGTTGGCAATAATCACAATCACCGCCAACATCAACGAAAACATCGTCTTCACTAAAAATAGCGATGCCGCCCGGGTAATGTTGTTGATCACCCGCCGTCCTTCCATCAGAACCCGTGTAAAACTGGCAAAATTGGAATCCAGTAGTACCAATTGGGCAACCTGACGGACAGCGTCGCTCCCTTCGGCCATGGCAATACTACAGTCAGCCTCTCTCAAAGCTAAAACGTCATTGACACCATCACCTGTCATAGCCACCGTATGGCCATCATTTTTAATCGCCTCAATTAAAAGCCGTTTCTGTCCTGGCGTTACCCGACCAAAAACCGAGTATTTAAGGGCGGCGTCACGAACCGCTTCATCTTCGGACAAGGTTGAAGCATCGACATAATTGTCCCAATCCAAAAGACCGGCCCGATGAGCTACCTGAGATACCGTTACCGGATTGTCGCCGGAAATCACCTTGATTTCAACGCCCTGGTTTCTGAAAAATTCCAGGGTTTTCTTAGCTTCCTGGCGAATTTTATCGCCCATTGGCAGCAACGCAATGGTTTTTATTGCCTTTGGCAAACTGCCATCTTCATTAAATGGTTCGGTTGAATGGCCCAGCATTAACACCCGGTTGCCCTCGCTGGCGTAACATTCAACTTTATCCTGAATTTCAGGATAGCGGTCGCCTAAAATAAATTCCGGTGCACCAATAACAAAGGTGCCTTTTTCGGCAAAAAAAGCGCCGCTCCATTTTCGGTCCGATGAAAACGGAATAACCCGATCACATTTCCATTTTGGAGCCTCGCCTTTACAGCTTTCAGATAATGCCCGATAGGTCGCATTGTCATCTTTCAGGTTGGCAATCAAAGCCCGAATCGCCTGAACGGGGTTTTGGTCGTGACTGATGGTTTCCATTGACAATACTTCCAGATTACCTTCGGTGATGGTTCCAGTTTTGTCCAGACAAAGCACATCCACTCGGGCTAAAGTCTCAATGCAATAGAGCTCTTGAACTAAAGTTTTGTGTTGTCCTAATCGGATTACCCCAACCGCCAGAGCCACACTGGTTAAGAGCACCAGTCCTTCGGGAATCATCCCAATCAGGGCCGCCACCGTTCCGGTAACCCCAGCCTGAAGCGGCAGTTTCTGAACGATTAGTTGTTTATAGAGCAGCAGCAGGCCAATTGGCACAATGACAATACTGATGGTTTTCATAATAAAGCCCAAAGCTTTCATTATTTCAGAATTGGGTTTCTTTGCCACCTTAACGGCTTCAACCAATTTTGATGCATAATTGTCCAGACCAACTTGAGCGACCTGGACTGTGGCTTCTCCAGACACGACAAAACTACCTGAGAAAAGTTCGTCTCCTTGATATTTCATAATTGAGTCTGATTCGCCAGTGAGCAGGGATTCATTGACTTCCAGTTCCCCTTTGACCACTTGGGAATCCGAAGGGATCTGTTTTCCGGCCTTAAGAACCAGAATATCATCCAGGACAATTTTCTCAAAGACGATTTCCTGAGGGTTGCCATCCCGCAATACGGTGACATGGGGTTGTGAGATTAGTGAGAGCTTGTCGATGGTTTTTTTCGCCTTTATTTCCTGTGTGATGCCAATAAATGTATTAATGATAACAATATTAATAAACAAAAGATTTTGAAATGACTGAACGAAAATAACCATCAATGCCAGCACGATGTTAAGAATATTAAATAAGGTTAAGGTATTATCTTTGATAATTTTGCCGATTGTTTTCGTCTTGGATTGTGGTTGAATATTAACTTTGCCGGCTTTTACCCTTTCTTCAACCTGGGCTTGGGTTAGTCCAATTTCAGGGTTGATGTTATTTTCCATTAAATCCTCCAGTAATTTTATTCGCTGTCTGGATTATATCATCACAATCTTAAAAAACCTTGTAGCACACATGGTTTGGAATATAGAAATAGCTTACCTAAAACATAAGGTTAACGTAGTACTGACAATTGTTACATCATGTTGTATGCCGCAGATTAACAATTGGTCGGTACGGCAAGTGTACATCCCGCAATTTTTGAGACAAAAAAAGAAGCCTGCCCCACGGACAAACCTCTTTATATTTGTATTGATTAAATTTTTTACTACGCCAGACTTTCTCTGACCACTTGATTAACAAGCTTTCCATCCGCACGACCTTTAACCTTCGGCATCAGGGCACTCATAATTTTTCCCATGTCTTTTGCGTCAACTGCTCCGGTTTCTTGAATCGTTTCAGTCACAATCACTTTGATTTCATCAATCGTTAATTGTGTAGGAAGGTAGCCCTCGATGATTTCTATTTCTTCGCGAGCCTGCTGGATTAAATCGTCTCTTTGAGCTTTCTCAAACTCGGTCAGGCCATCCCGACGTTGTTTGAGCTGTTTTGCAATAATTTCTAGAATCTGATCATCTCCCAGTTCCACTTTCTGATCCTTTTCGACTTGTAAAATAGCCGCTCGAATCATGGTTACTGTCGATTTCTTGACCTTATCCTTTTCTTTCATTGCTGTTTTCAAATCAGCCTGTAATTGATCCTTTAATACCAATTGGTCACATCCTATCTTTTTTTCATCTTTCTTTTTCTAGCTGCTTCTGATTTTCTTTTTCGCTTCACGCTTGGCTTTTCATAATGCTCTCTTTTGCGAATTTCAGACATAACCCCAGCCATTGCTGTTTTTCTTTTAAAACGTCGCAATGCACTTTCGAGTGTTTCATTTTCTTTAATTTTTACTTCAGACATTTTCAACCCCCCCCTCTAATCCGTTGCTAATTT
Source organism: Acetobacterium sp. (assembly GCA_022013395.1). GTDB lineage: Bacteria > Bacillota > Clostridia > Eubacteriales > Eubacteriaceae > Acetobacterium. The sequence continues at coordinate 147 of JAKLQL010000026.1, read as the reverse complement.
CCGGAACTGTTAATTAACATGGTATGAGTCAAAGTATATTATACGCAATATTTCAGTCGCTGTCAATTATTTTTCAACCTGGAGGCCATAATAATGGTCGACCACCCAATAAATGGTAATGTAAATGGGGCACAGTCTGATTTCCAT
>JAKLQL010000293.1 GCA_022013395.1 Acetobacterium sp. | reverse complement strand
TTCGAATGAAGACGTTTCAGGATGTTTTGTGCCTTGAGCGAAATTCTTATTTGATTTGAGGAGTGACTTATGGAAAATAATATTTTAAAGCAAGGCTTCGAAATACAATCGGATTTAAGGCTTCCTTTTGAGCCATATGACGTCGGGACGTTTCGTTTGTCATACCTAATCATGATGAGTATATATTTAACGAAAGAGTGCTTGATTAAAATGACATGAATTGCTATGGTATAATTAATTTTTCAAAATTATGAATACATAGTCGCAAAGACGACGATTGAATAGTCACAGATAGTGATTTAATTACATTTAAGATTGCGACATAATACTTATTAATTAATAGTAAGTTGCTTTACATAAGGAAGGGTTTAAAGATGGTTAAGGATCATTTAGGAAAGAGTTATAAGAGCGTTAAAGAGATGTGTTCAGCATACAATATCAGTTATGCAGTTTTTCTTGATAGAAGAAGTCTAAGTTGGTCTTTAGAGGATTGTTTAACGGTTATAGTAGTAGACCATAATGGCAGAGGCTATAAATCAGAAGAAGATATGTGTAACTATTGGGGTGTTAAGTATTATGTGTTTAAAGATAGACTTTCTGAAAATTGGACATTAGAAGAGGCTTTGGAAGGTAAACAACCGGATAGGATTAAGGATCATCAAGACCGGGGTTTTAAAACAAAGTCTGCAATGTGTTTGCATTGGGGTGTTAAGGAGTATGTTTTTAATGATCGGATAAAGGATGGGTGGTCATTAGAAGAAGCCTTAGAAGGTAAAAATCCTAATACTGTAGCTGATCATTTGGGTAAGAAGTATGACACCGAGAAAGATATGTGTGCTTATTGGGGAATGAAAAGCTATATCTTTAAAGATCGAATAAAAGATGGTTGGAGTTTGGAAGAAGCTTTGACGATACCATATAAGTTGTAGTAAATAAGAGTTGGATTACAGCTATGATGAATGGCAAACGAGACGTTTCGGGATCACGTTTTGTGGTATGAGGGATTAAAAGAAATAAATGTCAGTGTACCACGACTCTGACAAATATATTATACAAGGAATGGTTAAATAAATGAACAAAATGATTAAGATTAGGAATGAAGAAGAAACAGATTATGAAAGAGTAGAAGAAATCACCAGGAAATCCTTTTGGAATTTATATATACCAGGGTGTAATGAGCACTATTTAGTCCATGTCATGCGATCCCACAAAGACTTTCTGCCGGAGTTGGATCTGGTGATTGAAGTTGATAATCAGATCATTGGGAATATCATGTATACGAAAACAACACTAATTGACGAGACTGGAGAAGAAAAAGACATCCTTACGTTCGGTCCAGTTTGCATTTTGCCGGAATATCAGAGAAAGGGGTATGGAAAGATACTATTGGAGTATTCCTTTGAACAGGCGGCCGCACTTGGTTATGATGTAATTGTAATTTTTGGAAATCCGAATAATTATGTAAGTCGCGGTTTTAAGAGTTGCAAAAAGTACAATGTCTGTCTTGAAAATGGTACCTATCCAACAGCAATGATGGTAAGAGAACTCAAACCAGAGGTCTTGGACGGAAGAAAATGGGTATACCATCAAAGTCCGGCATTTGAGATCGATGAACAAGAAGCTGAGCGCTTTGACGAGAGTTTGGAAAGCCTGAAGAAAAAATACCAGCCAAGTCAGGAAGAATTTTTTATTCTCAGCCATTCTATTATAAAGTGAGTCTGTCATATGACAAACGAAAAGTCCCTGCGTTATTCTCCCCTTGCCGTCACCAAAAGTAAAACCATCTATTGATAAAAATTTTTTTATCAATAGATGGTTTTTTGTCTCAAAAGGGTACATATGCAACGAAGTGCTTGAAAAGGTTATGAGGTCTAAAAATTGTCTCAATTGTACAGTTGTGTCCTTGAAACACACCTGTAATTACAACAATATTGAACTAGAATGTACAGGCTTCACTTCCATTTAGGTATTTCGAATAATAATTGCAAATGTCATATGCATTTATTATTATTTTAGAAAGGGGGAAACGCTGTGTTTGTTAATCTGAGCAGAGCTGTTACGGAAAAGCCTGTGGTCTTCTCGACTATTTTTGCATGTATGCTAAGACCTGGAGATGGTTGAGCCATTACCTTGAGTATGCATGAAATAGTTCGTGTAAGCTCAGGAATGAGGAACAATTGATTTTTAGCCTCAATTTTGTGTTACCCCGAATAGGAAAATCGAAGCTTATGCTATACGAATAGCTAGTTTAGTTTTAGAAGAAAGGTGATGAATATTATGGCAAAATATGTAGACGGATTTGTATTGGTTGTGTCAAATGATAAAACAGAAGAATACAAGAAAATGGCAGAAGAGGGTCGTGATATATGGATGAAGCTTGGTGCATTAGAATATTATGAATGCCGTGGAAATGATCTGGTTCCACAAGAAATGGGTGGTGAAAAAGCACGTGACTTTACTGAAATGGCCAGAGCAGAGAGTGGTGAGACCGTATGGTTTTCT
>JAKLQL010000292.1 GCA_022013395.1 Acetobacterium sp. | reverse complement strand
GAAGCCTGTACGTTCTTTAAAGCAAAAAAAATCATCATTCCCGATGAAATGGTCCAAATGGTTCAAAGCCGTTTTGAATCATCGGAGTTTGTTTTTAAAACAACTGGCCTCTATGCGGTTTCGGAACCCTGTGGTTTTGTGGCTTCCGGTTTTGGAAAATGTCTGCTGGAAAAACAAAAACTGGGCGGGATTACCCTGTCGGTGTGGTTGGATGAAAATTAGCAGGAATAAAATTATAAATATGAACAATAGTTGCTTTGCTGTCTGTTTCATGTAATAGATAGCGAAGCTCATGGCGGTATTGAAATAAAAAACCTTGTTAAACAAAGGAGAAAAAATGAGCAAAATTTATGTCACAGGGATTGGTCCCGGACTGTATGAACATATGACCGAGGCGGCCAAAGCCAGCCTGGAAGATGCTGATATTATTGTCGGTTACAAAACCTACATCGATATTATTGCCGATTTAATTGGCGACAAGGAAGTCCTTTCTTCCGGAATGCGTCGGGAAATTGACCGCTGTGAAAAAGCATTGGAACTGGCTGAACAGGGCAAAAAAATCTGTCTGGTCAGCAGCGGTGATGCCGGTGTTTTCGGGATGGCCGGCATCATGCTGGAAATTGTTGAAGCAAAAAACAGTGATGTGGAAGTTGAAATTATTCCCGGTATTTCAGCCGCCAATGCGGCCGCATCAACATTGGGCGCGCCATTGATGCATGACTATGCCGTCATCAGCCTCAGTGATCTACTCACCGATTGGGCCGTGATTGAAAAACGTCTTCACTGTGCCGGCGAAGGCGACTTTATCATCACCCTGTATAACCCTAAAAGCAAGGGCCATCCCCACAACATCGAAAGTGCCCAGGAAATTCTGCTGAAATATAAAGCGCCAGAAACCCCAGTGGGGATTGTCCGTAATGCCAAGCGAAAAGATGAATCCTATGTGATCACCACCCTGAAAAAAATGAACGAAGCAGATATTGATATGTTTTCCATGGTTATTATCGGCAATTCCAAAACCTATGTGACCCGCGATCAACTAAAAATGATTACCCCGAGAGGTTACCAGCTTTGATTCTGGTATTGGGAGGAACCCTCGACAGCCGCTTATTAACCGATCTTCTGCTTGAAGAAGGGAAAGAGGTCTGCTATTCGTCACTGACTAATATTGCTGCGGATCAGATCTCTGAAAATCCCCTTCTTACAAAAATTTCAGGACAATTGGATGCCGGCACCCTGCGGGAAACCATCACCATTTATAATATCAATCTTTGCATTGATGCCACCCACCCCTATGCCCGGGAAATTTCAGAAAATGCGATTTGGGCGTGTGATGCCTTAAATGTGGACTATATCCGTTTGGAAAGACCATCAAATATCGATGAAGGAACAGACATTGTCGCCTACAATACCTATGAAGAAGCCCGTGATTATCTGAGCGGCGCCATGGGGAAAAGTGACCGCAATATTCTGTTAACCACCGGTAGCCGTCAACTGGAAGCCTTCGACGGACTGCCCAAAGACCGCACCTATATCCGGGTGTTGCCCACCGCAGGGGTGCTGAAAAAATGCGAAAACCTGGGTTACAAACCCCGACATATCCTCGCCCTTCAAGGTCCTTTCTCGGTGGAAATGAATGTGGCGACCATGAAAGAATATAACATCGGTTTTGTCGTTACCAAAGACAGCGGCGATGTTGGCGGAATCCGTGAAAAGGTCGAAGCCGCCCGACTGGTCAATGCCAAAATCCTGTTCATTCGCCGTCCCGCCGTTGCCTATCCCCGGTCTGTCTGTACAGTCGAAGACGCCGTGGTTTGCGCACTGAAAAATCATTAGAATTCAGCTTTACAAAGTTAAGAAAAAAGGAGAAAACATGGCAAAAAATATTATGTTTATGGGTACCGGGTCATCAGTCGGAAAAAGTCTGATCACTGCTGCTATGTGCCGGATACTCGATAACCACGGCTATCATGTGGCACCCTATAAATCCCAGAATATGGCCCTTAATTCGTTTATCACCAAAGATGGCAAGGAAATGGGCCGGGCTCAGGTGGTTCAGGCTGAGTGCGCCCGGATGGAACCACAGGTAGAAATGAACCCGGTGCTGTTAAAGCCAAACTCTGATGTTGGTTGTCAGGTAATCCTGATGGGCAAAGCCGAATTTAATATGGACGCCATGGATTATCACGCCCATAAACCAAAGCTGGTGGAAATTGTGGTTTCGGCTTACAATTCGCTGGTTGAAGGCAAAGATGTGATTGTCATCGAAGGGGCTGGCAGCCCGGCTGAAATCAACCTGCGGGACAACGACATTGTCAACATGGGACTGGCCGAATTGGTGGATACCCCGGTGGTGTTGATCGGAGACATCGACAAGGGTGGCGTTTTTGCCTCCATTTATGGTACGATTATGCTGCTGCAGCCCGAAGAACGGGCTCGGATTAAAGGCTTTATTATCAATAAATTCCGGGGTGATGTAGAATTGTTAAAGCCCGGTATCAAAATGATTGAAGACATGGTTAATGTGCCCTGTCTGGGCGTGATCCCGTATAAACGCTTTGTCATTGATGATGAAGACAGTGTCAGTGAACGGTTTGATAATAATTCCGAAGGCCTGATCACGATCGGCGTGGTCTACTTACCGCACCTTTCCAACTTTACCGACTGTACCGCCTTTGAAATGCACCCCGAGGTGAAAGTGGAATACTACCGTAACCAGCGGGACCTGCAATTGGCCAACCCGGATTTGCTGGTGATTCCCGGCAGTAAAAATACCATTGATGACACCTGTCATGTCATCAATAGCAAAATGGGCGATGAAATCCGTCGAATTCACGACTGTGGGGTACCAATTGTAGGGATCTGTGGCGGCTATCAGCTGCTTGGTAAAGAAATAAAGGATCCCTTCCAGGTAGAATCTACCCGAGGCAGCATTGAAGGTCTGGGACTTTTAAATATCGTGACGACCATTGAAGAAGAAAAGCGAACCGTCCGGACTTCCGGCAAGGTTCAGGGAAACTTCATGGGCATGGATCTGACTGACATGGAAGTGGAAGGCTACGAAATTCACATGGGTACCAGTGAAGCACTGGATAATGCCAAACCCTTTGCGATTCTGGAAGATGGTACCGTGGATGGCGTGATTGCCGAAGATGGCACCGTCATGGGAACCTATCTTCATGGGATCTTTGACAACGATGGATTACGAGAAAAAATCATTGAAGCCCTTCGGGTTAAAAAGAATCTGGAAGCCGGTCCGACAGCTTTTGATTTTAAGGCGTTTAAAGAAGAGCAATATGATCTTCTGGCCGAGACGGTGGAAGCGAATCTGGATATGAAAAAAATAATGGAAATCATTGGAGACATAAAAAAGTGAATTTAATTGAAGGACTTCCCCTAGGTTTAGGGGGAGGCTTTTGGTTTTTACTCATCCTTGCTGGCGTGTTGCTGGATTGGCTCATCGGGGATCCGCCCTGGCTGCCACATCCCATCATTGCCATGGGTAAAACCATCGGCTTTTTAAATAAAAAACTGAATCGTGGAAAACATCGCAAGGCAAAAGGATTTTTGCTTTTATTTTTAGTTCTGGGTCTGACCGGCGTGATTGTCTTTGGTCTCCAGTGGCTATGGTATAGCATTAACATCTATTTATATATCGCCTTTAACCTTTATCTGATTGTAACCTCGCTAGCAGCAAAAACACTGGCAGTTGAAGTGCAAAAAGTGATGACCGCTTTAATGGGTGGCGATATTGAAGTTTCCCGGGTTCAGGTGGGTTATCTCGTTGGTCGGGATACTTCAGAACTCAAAGAAAAAGAGATCATTCGGGCGACGGTGGAGACCACCGCTGAAAATACCATTGATGGCGTTTTGGCACCGATTTTCTATATGCTCTTGGGCGCGCTGATTCCGGTACCCTGGCTGAATCCGGTGATGCTGGTGATGCTTTATAAAGCCACCAATACCCTGGACTCGATGGTAGGATATGTTCAGGAGCCCTATAAAGATTTTGGCTATGCCTCAGCAAAATTTGATGATCTGGTCAATTTGATTCCGGCCAGAGTCGGCAGTGTTTTTATGTTGATTGCTGGGATGTTTTTGGGATATACTTTTAATGACGGCTGCCGCATCTTCAAGCGGGATCGCTTGAATCACAAGAGTCCTAACTCGGCGCATCCGGAATCGGTGGTTGCTGGCCTGTTG
>JAKLQL010000291.1 GCA_022013395.1 Acetobacterium sp. | reverse complement strand
GATTATCTGTAAACGCTTTTCCACTTACCTATAACAAAATAAGCATATCCTCGTCTTAGCAACCCGTTTTTATTTTGACATTATACCAAAGAATTGTTAATTTTCATTTAAGTTAAATGTTCACTTAATTATCACAGAATAATCAAGACCTGACCACAGACCCACGGTAAACTAAGAACAGTAAATCATCCACTGTATGTATATAAATGTTCCACCGATTGTTCACCCCTCAATGATCACTCGGTTTAATATAGCTTTTCATGAACTCCTTTCTCACAAAAAAGAATCCTCTTTCGACGAGAGGATTCTTTTTTAATGTTAAAATTCAATTTGCTTAGTCTTCTTTTTCGATCTCAATCAACCGGTCCGAGTTCTTATAAGGCACCCGGGCAGAAGGGACAAATTCCGAGGTCGCATCGGTATGGATGGCCTGGTCGTCAAAATAAATATGAGCGCCGAAGGCTTTTAATACTTCTTGCTTGCTCATGCCACCCAGAAAAAAGGCCTCATCAATTCGTACATCCCAGGCTCGCAGGGTTCGGATGACCCGCTCGTGCGCCGGGGCATTTCTGGCTGTGACCAGAGCCGTGCGGATGGGTGAATGACTTTTATCAAACTCCTTTTGGATGGCCGACAGGGTTTTAAGAAACTTGGCAAAGGGTCCCGCTGGCAGGGGTTTTCTGGCATTTTTAATTTCATTGGCCTGAAAGGCTTCAATTCCCTGACTTTTATAAATAAGTTCGGACTCGTCTGAAAAAAGCACGGCATCGCCATCAAAAGCGATGCGGATCTGGTCGATTTCCGTGACTTCTTCGTAGGCCAGGTGTTGGGTATAAATGATCCCCGCCGCCACCCCGGCGTTAATGGCCTCCTGCACATCCTCTTCATTGGCTGATAGAAACAAATCGGTATTGAAGGCCTCCAGATAAGGTGCCAGCAAGGCGCCGCTGACCAGGGCCGCCCGGGTGATATCCAAATTGTAATGCTTGATCGAATTGAAAATCCGCAGACTGCTATCGGCATTATTTCGGGACATCACAATGATTTCAGTTTTCCGTTCCTCCGAACCGATTTGGTTGAGATTCAGCAAGGCCTTGATTAAGGCAAAACCGGTGCCCGGTTTTAACAGATCATTTTCATGTTCAATCTGATATTTTGTATAGGCTTCTACCCCTTCTTGATTAAAAATCTGGTTTTCCTCTTCCAGATCAAAAAGCGCTCGGGATGAGATGCCGACAACCAGACAGTTTTCAAATTTATGCATGCTATTCTCCTTAGCTTCATTAAATTTTAAAAATAATGACTTCCCGATCTTAATCCTTCCGATTAAAGACCGGTACTTATCCACAATTGTGTTGATTTTATAGACAATTGTGGATAAGTTGGCCACTCTTAATTTTTACGCTTGATAAATCTTATCGCGCTAGTAAAAGAACCTTTCTCATAGAGAAAGGTTCTTCCAACTAAATTTTGCTATTCTTATCATATCATCTGTTTAATTCCTAGTAAAGCTAATCATGAAAATCGCTTGCTTTTTTAAGCAAAATAGTCCGTTTCTTCCAGAGTCATTTTAACCAGCCGCAGATTCGTAACCATTTCTTTTAATTCTACTTTCAGACTTTTCAATTTTTCCAGTTCGGTTTCGGGATAAACACTGGCTTTGTTAATGCAAACCAGTGAAAAACCCTTATTTTAAGCCATTTTCAGATACCCTTCATCTGATTTCAGCGCATAAAGAGTCATCCTATGCCATCACCTTTTCTTCCAGATCAGCTAGGATCTTTAATCCGTGCTGCCCATCCCGGTTCTGGAATTCAACCCAGGTTTTCAGTTTTTCCCAGGCTTTTCCATTGTGAATCAGTTCCAGCGCCATTTCATAGCCTTCCCGAATACTGGCGGCCTTATCTCTTAAATAAAGAATCAAGCCCGCATTTAATGCAACAATATCTTCCCGAGTTTTTGTTTCTTTACCGTTTAAAAGCCGAACAATACAAAGGGCGGACTCTTCAACTGAGTCAAATGTTCGAATTTCATCCACAATTCCTGGAGTTATCAACATATCCTGTGGATTAAACGAATCATTTTCCACAGTGCCATCTTCTTTTAGTTCAGCAATATCGGTTATCCCCAGGGTAGATGCCTCATCAATGGACGGCTCGCCAATTAATCTATCATCATTTATTTAGAGGCAGATCTCCATGCCCGCTTCACTGCTTGAACCTTCAAATAAAACGTTACCTTGATGATTGGATAAACGTACCCATACCTCGGCAGTGATGCTCTCAACAATCTCCCGATCCATAAGACCATCAACCGGAGCCCGAAGTTTTCCGCCTCCGGCCATCCTGGCTTTAAACTCAAGATGGCCCGCGGGGCCTGTCAATTTTCCCGCACAGGTTCCCTTTTCTTGATCTACTTCCCATTCTACCAACTTGGAATGATTATAGGTGGCAAAGCGCAGATTGATCTCTTTAAAATCGGTCAAATATGCAAAGAATCCCGGGAATTCCATTCCTAAAAAGGGAATCCGGGCTCTGGAAAATACAAATGAAGCGTTATTCAAACTAAAATGACTGGCCTGAAGCCAAAGATAGGTGCGGGGAAAAGACCGCCCATAGTCTTTTTCGATATAACCCACCCCGCCAGTAAAATTCAAGATCTCGCCATCCAACTCAATTTCGCCATTTATCTCGTGATATAAATGGATAATCGCGTGGTAGCATTCCATAAATGGCAGTACCCCAAAAGGTCCCATAATCCCAGGATTATTTTTTCCACTGGGAAAGGGATGACTATTTTCAAAAGTCAGTCGTCCTTTGATAATACCTTCTTCGGTATCAACATTCAAAGATAGCCCTTCGGCATTAAAAGCATTGTTGTCAATTTCTACATCAAACCGATCTGATAATGCAATAAACTCTGAATATGGGAAATGATGATACCAGGTTTTGCCAGTTACTGCATTGATCACCTGAATAAAGGCCTGTTTTTTCCCCTGGGCGTCAATGGCTATCCCCGGAATAATCGCAATGGCATGTTTGCGATCAGCACTGATGCATTTAAAATACCACCCCTCAAAATAGCGTTTTTTTTTATTCTTACCTTGAAAAAATGCCTGTTTGATCATCTGTCTTTTTCCTTTCATGTCATTGGAACTCTTAGGTAATTACAAAAGTGCCGTGAGCTTTATGTCCAGTTTCGCGCGAAACAATTTCTACACTGTTCGCCTACACGTTACGAAATTGTTTGTGGAAACTACACTCAAAGCAACCATTGTTCGATGTTTTTTATTTCGCAAATGCTTACGCTAAAACTCTGGTAATTGCAAACAAGTCCTTGGCTTTGCTGACCGTCATCGCAAGGGCGCAGCTAACTGGCTAACCTCACTGAAACTGAACAAACACCAGCACCAGCATGGCGGCCAGCAACGAACTGGCAAAATTTACAAAGTCGTTGTTCACAAAAAATAAACCACTAACCAACTGATTCGGCTGATTGCTGTCGGTTGGCTTTTCCGTTATTTCACCAGTTTCAGAACTGATGTACTTAGCCTGGATGGCAGCGCCCATTAAGCTGTCCATAATTGACCCTGACAGCCCTCCCAATGTAATAATGCCGATTTGCCACCATAACAAAACGCCGCTGTTTCCGGCGGCAAACTGATAAAGACCATAGGTCAATGCTACCAACCCCGAACCACCCAGAGACGCCAAAAGACCCAGCGTGCTAACGCCGCCGGAAAGCCCCGGGCTAACCGGTTTAAAGGTGATCAGCGACACCGGATCTTTTTTGCTGAGAATTCCGATTTCCGAAGCCCAGGTATCGGCATTGCAGGCCGCAAATGAAGCCGCTACCGCCACCATATAGGCTGGATTATGAGTCAATCCGAAGAGCACCGCCATAATTAGCGCTGCGCCCCCATTGGCACCCACCTGAACAATGTCCCGGGGGCCAGACTTGGCATGAATTCGAGCCTCGATGGGGTCTTTAAAGCCCGCTTTGAAATGCGACAGGAAGGTGGAACTTAAAAAGAAAACCATCAGTAAAATAAAAAACAACGGACCGCCAGCCAGGTATAAGGCCACTCCCAGCAGAAAGGCTCCCAACGCCGCCGAAGTACTTAATGAATTCCGCCATACCGCAAAAATTGAACCAACCAAAGACATGAGAATAAAAAGCACATGTTCCAGGACCGATCCCGTTTGAGCAACCAGGCTATAGTTGATTAAGTTTTCCATTCGGCGCCTCCTAAGATATCAACTACCAAAGCTATCTGTTTGTATAAACAACTGGTTTCGACCTTATTGAATTTTTCCCAGAACTTCCTCCACATCCGGCAGGGTGCGAATTTCGTATTTCTTGGCCCAGATCACCATCCCCGCTTCATTGATCAGGATATTGACTCTTTTTGACGCCCCATGTTCTTCACTGAAAATACCATAGGCTCTGGCCACCTCACCCAGCGGTAAAAAGTCTGATAAGATTTTTATATGCTTTAAGGTTAAGGCTTTGGCCCACACCGATTTGCTGGGCAGCGGGTCAACACTGAACCCCAATACGACCGTGTTTTTTTCCGCAAAGCGGTCAAAATTCCGATCGAGGGAACGCATCTGATCGGTACATACCGATGTCCAGGCCAGCGGGTGCCAGGATAGCAGCACCTTTTTGCCTTTAAACTGACTGAGTGTGACAGTCTCCCCATTCTGGTCCTGTAATTTGAAATCTGGGGCCATTGCCCCCAACTGAATCATTTCTGTCATAACTTGTTCCTCCTTCTGTTTTTTCTTATATTAATTTTCCTGGTTATCAATTAAAATCGAAATTTCAAGCCGCACTGGCAGTCCCTCATCTTCAATCATTTTAAGAAAGGCCGCGACGATTTCTGGATCAAATTGGGTGCCGGAACAGGCTTTCAATTCGCTGATGGCATAGGATAAATCACTGGCTTTTTTATAGCTTCTGCTGTGGGTCATCACATCAAAGGAGTCCACCACATTGATGATTCGCCCCAAATAGGGAATCGACTCAGCTTTCAACCCATTGGGATAACCGGTTCCGTCATATTTTTCATGGTGGGCCATTATATCCTCGGCAATATGCTCCAGGGCGGGCGTTGACTTGGCAATCCGATAGCCGATCTCTGGATGCGTTTTAATGATCTTCCATTCTTCATTGCTGAGCTTAGCCGGTTTGTCCAGAATGTACTCTGGTATCCCGATTTTGCCAATATCATGGAGCAGCGATAACAATTCCAGTTCATCCATCTGATCTTTGCGAAGATTTAAACGGCTTCCCAAAGCCTTGCTTAGTTGAGTAATCCGCATAGTATGGGCTTCCGTCTCGGTGCTTTTTTCATGGAGCGTGAGGGCCAACGATCGAATGGTGGCATTTCGGGAACTGTTGCTTTCCATCAGTTTATTTCGGTACATTCGATTTTCAGCCAGGTTCAGCACATCTTCCGGACTTTTCAGATCCACATTGCTTTCAGCATAACCCATGGCCACACTGACATTCAAGTGAAAATCCCGGATTTTCTCAATTTCATCGGTAATATCCCGAATCAGTTGACAGATGCCCACCTGATCAACATCTTTGAGTAAAATGACAAATTCATCGCCTGGCCATCGGGAAATAATATCCGTGGGACGACACATCCGCCGGAGGACGTTGCTCACTGCAATCAGCATCTGATCCCCTTCCGGATGGCCAAAGGCATCATTTGTCAGCTTGAGTCCATTGATATCGCACATGATAATAAAATAATGGGCATCATTCTGATGTGCAAGCACTTCAAACTGCTTTTTCATATAGGCTCTGTTTTTTAACCGGGTTAAAGGATCGGAATAACTTAAAAATAGAATTTCTTCCTCATTTATTTTCCTTTTGGTAATATTGGAAAGGGTACTGATAAAACGAAGCGGCTCGTTATTTTCATCTCGCTGCACCACCTTGCCCCGGTGCGAAACCCAAATAAAGCCGTACAGTTCCGACAGTACCCGGTATTCCCCTTCAAAATAATCCACCTTGCCAGTGAGTATATCCAGGAAACTGTTTTCCAACCGTTTTTTGCATTCCCAGTGAATTTTTAAAAAGTAATCTTCATATAGCTGGCAGCCATCATTTCCTTGATAACCAATTAACTGCTTCCATTCCGGACTGATATAAGCTTCTTTCTTTTTTATCCAGATATCCAAATAGCCATCATTGGTCGCTTCCATAATCAGACGATAACGCTCATCCATCATTTTTATGTCCTGATTGGCCTGGTCAATTTTCTGAAGCATCTGATTAGTTGAAACCGCCAAAGTTTTGAGTTCATCCCTGCCATCTATTTCAATGGTTAGGGTGGTGTCCTGTTTTAAACCGACTTCTTTGGTGAACGCGATGAGCTTTTCAATTCTTTTTAAAAAATAGCGGTTTACGATAAAATAATCAATGCTGAGGATCAGCAAAAGAAGCATAATGAAGCTG
>JAKLQL010000290.1 GCA_022013395.1 Acetobacterium sp. | reverse complement strand
TCGATCATGCCCGGAAAGGTCAATCCGGTAATTCCAGAAGCCGTAAATCAGGTGGCTTTTCAGATTATCGCCAATGATACCGCGATTACTCTGGCTGCCATGTCAGGGCAACTGGAACTCAATGCCTTTATGCCAGTCATTGCCAAAAATTTATTTGAAGAACTGGATCTCCTCAGTCATACCCTGCCGCTCTTTATTAAACGCTGTGTTGACGGAATAAAAGCCAATGAGCAGACCTGTCGTGAAAATCTCGAAAATAGTACGGTGATGCTGACGGCCCTCACGACTATCATTGGCTATGATAAAGGCACCGAAGCCGCCCTTATTTTAAAGGAAACCGGCAAATCCATTAAGGATATTATTCTTGAAAAAAACTGGATGACTGCTGCTGAGTTGGATGAGGTTTTGAAACCCGAACGGCTCACCTCGCCCAGTACGAATCGAAATCACTGATTGAAAGGAAATAAAAATTATGAATGTAAATAGTATGAACGAAACCCCCATGGCCAGCCGAATGGCAATCGGTCTTTTCGGAAAACGAAATGCCGGAAAATCTTCGCTGATCAATGCCCTGACGGATCAATCGGTGGCGGTCATTTCTGACGTGGCCGGAACCACCACCGACCCGGTTTACAAAACCATGGAACTGCTGCCCATCGGCCCGGTTGTTTTTATTGATACCGCTGGTCTGGATGACACTGGCGAACTGGGGCTGTTGCGGATTGAAAAAACCTATGAGGTACTGCGAAAATGTCATTTTGCCATTGTCGTGTCCGATATCGAAACCGGCATTACTGCCTTTGAAGAAGAATTTATTGATCAGTTGATCCAACGAAAAATTCCCAGCGTCTTTGTGCTCAACAAAGCTGATAAAGGCTGTCCTTCGCCTGAAGAAATTGCCACGCTGAAAAAATCCATTAAGATTCCCCTATCTTTTACCAGCGTTTATAACGGCACTGGGATCAAAGCCGTGAAGCAAATGATCATCGACCATGCTAATTACGAAGATGTCGAACCGGCGCTGGTTGGCGATCTGATTGAATCTGGAGACATGGTAGTGCTGGTGACCCCCATTGACAAATCGGCTCCCAAGGGCCGGCTGATTCTGCCACAGCAGCAAACCATCCGGGATATTCTTGAAAAAGATGCGGTAGCCATGATCACCAAGGAGCATGAGCTCAAACACACCCTGGAAAATCTGACCAAACCGCCCGCCATTGTTATCACCGATTCCCAGGCTTTCCTGAAGGTATCGGCGGATACTCCACCGGAAATCCCCCTCACTTCGTTTTCGATTCTGTTTGCCCGACAGAAAACCGATCTGGCTGAAATGGTTAAGGGCATTAAACGAATTGAACAACTGGCTCCTGGTGACAAGGTGCTAATTGTCGAAGGCTGTACGCATCACCGCCAGGCCGATGACATCGGTAAGGTCAAAATCCCCCGCTGGATCCGCCAAATTGCCGGCTGCGATATTGAATTCCACTGGGCTTCCGGTGCCCATTATCCCAAAGATATTGGCGAGTACGCCGTCATCGTCCATTGTGGCGGCTGTATGCTCAACCGTCGGGAAATGCAATACCGAGTTCACACTGCCCGACAAAAAGGCGTTTACATCACCAATTACGGGATGTTGATCGCCTATGTTCAAGGTATCTTAAGTCGGGCCCTAGAACCCTTCCCGGCTGCCAAGCTGGCACTGGAAGAAAATCAGCTCAATTAATAAATTTTATCGAGACACCCTGCCTCTTAATCAGGGTGTCTCGATATTTTGGCGTAACACCCTTTCCATTTCGATCGCCGTCATGGGTTTATAATAATAAAATCCCTGTACGGTGTCGCACCGCTTTTCTTTTAAGAATTTAATTTGCTCTTCTGTTTCAGCACCTTCAGCAATCACACTGAGCCCTAAATTTTGGGCCAACAAAATAATTGTATTAACAATCGCCTGATCCTTTTCGTCTTCAGAGATGCCGTCAATAAATTGCTTGTCTATTTTGATCTGATCAATGGGCAATAGTTTTAGTCGGCTTAATGAAGAGTACTCCGTGCCAAAATCATCGATGGAAAGATAAACCCCCAGCTTTTTTAGTCCATTCAAAACACTGATAATATAACTGGATTTGTTAATGGCAATGTTTTCGGTCAATTCCAGTTCCACATACTTTGGTTTTAAGTCGGTTTCTTTGATTAACTTTTTCAACTGACAAATCAACAAAGGATTCCTGAATTGGGTTGCTGAGATATTAATGGCCATCCGGATATGGGGCAACCCCATATCCTGCCATGCCTTATTTTGACTACAGGCCGTTTTCAAGACCCACTCGCCAATGGGATTGATCAACCCGGTTTGTTCTGCCAGCGGGATAATTACCTTCGGCGGTATTATATCCAGTTCTGGATGTTGCCACCTTAACAATGCTTCAACTGCGACAATTTTTCCGGTCTTCAAACAAACCTGAGGTTGATAATAAACGCGTAATTCATTGCGTTCCAGCGCATGATATAGATTACTGGTGAGTTTGTTTTTAAACCGGACTTCTTCTTTAATAACTGTCGAACATAGAACAAATTGGTTTTTGCCTTTTTCCTTTGCTTTATTCATCGCAATATCTGAATTTTTTATCAGTTCATCGGATGTTTCCCCATCCGTCGGATAAACCGAAATCCCCAGATTGGCGGATATATAAAACTCCTGACCATTTACAATAAAGGCATATTTAAACAAACTTGTGATTCGGTTTGCTACCTTTAAAACCTCTTTGTCACGGGAAATATTAGTTAGCATGATCAAAAACTGATCGCCCTCAAAGCGTGAAATTGTATCTGTTTTTTTTATGGATCTTCCTAATTTTTGGCTTACCTGGACCAGTAGTTTGTCTCCGCCTTCATGTCCCATGGTATCGTTGACGGTTTTAAAGCTATCAATATCGAGAAAAATAATCCCAATCATTTTACAAGTTTGTTTCGATAACTCCATTTCCTGATTCAACCGGTCCTTAAACAGCAATCGGTTGGGCATTCCGGTTAGTTGATCATAATAAGCACGATGATTTATTTCTTTTTCTGCTTCAATTTTTAACATTGCATCGGCTAAAACGTTGGCAATAATTTCAAGCAGACCTTCATATTCAAGGTTTAATTGCTCCTGCTCCGTTTTTATTTCAAAGGCCAGAAATCCTCTTACTTGGGCTTTACAAGCAATCGGTATTGAAATCATCACATCATTGTACTGACTTGTTTCTCCATTATTATTAAATCCTTTTCCCAAATGATCACCTTGATTAAAAAGATGAACGATTTTATTTTCAATAATCGATTTAATCCACTCTGGGGCTTCTTCGATCGGAATATTCTGATGCAGTTCTTTTTTTGACTCGACGCCACTGTTGCACCATTCCTGCTGACAGGACAGCATGCGTTTATCTTTATCAAAGAAACAGATACAGGCCCGGTTTATATTGAACAGTTCTCCGCTTTTACCCAACCATTTTCTGGTTTTTTCATCAAAATTGGCGGCGCTGACGTTTAGAAAGTCAGTCGAAAATTCTGAGATTAATTTTTGTATTTTTATCTGTTCGGAATTTTGCTTTAGTCGCTGAATATAGAGTTGATTTACAAAAAAACCCACCCAAATGGCAATCCCAAACAAACCCATTCTTGCCACATAAGTAGAGCTGTCAATTTCCACAATTGCTTCAGGTATTCTAATAAAAACAAGTATTTGAGTTAGAAAAATAGACACCGTTATCCCGACAAGGGCGATCCGGTTATTATAGACCAAGCCAAAAATAATCAGGATAAATGGGAAAGCCCAAATTGTCAGACTGGCAATATTTAAAAACTCAAAGGTTATGATTGGTATGGATAAACCGATTAACACCATGATGATATAATTCTGGTACTTTTTGAGTGGCTCCGCACGCTGGGCAATCTGGACCGCCAGTCCAATCGCCAATAATAGTCCACTAAAGGTTAGGATTGAGATTAGATCCTCCTGTTTTTCAAGAAAGTACCGGGAAATAAGGTTTAAAAAACTTCCTGCGATAAAGCATGCCGACAAATAATTGTATATTTTGATGCGGGTAATCTTATTTAAAATGATTTCATCCATATTGATTGGCAGCATCCTTACCAGTTTGTATTTTTTTATTGAATAAAAAACTGCCAGGATTGCGATAAACATAATATTCGAAACTTTTTG
>JAKLQL010000289.1 GCA_022013395.1 Acetobacterium sp. | reverse complement strand
TATCACCGGAACATAATATTGCGGATGCTCTGGAACTGATGGCCCGTTACCGTATTTCTGGCGTTCCGATTACGATTGAAGGCAAATTAGTGGGAATCATTACCAACCGTGACCTGCGTTTTGAAAGTGATCCGAAAAAGAAAATCAAAGACGCTATGACAAAAGATAATCTGGTGACCGCTGAAGAGGGAACCACCTTGGAAAAAGCTGAAGCCATTTTGAAACAATATAAGATCGAAAAACTTCCAATTGTGGATGCTGACAATAATCTAAAAGGTTTGATCACCATTAAAGATATTGAAAAAAGCATTAAATATCCCAATGCGGCCAAAGACTATCGGGGTCGCTTAATTGTTGGTGGTGCCGTCGGCATCAGCAGCAATACCTTCGAACGGGTCGATGCGTTAGTTGAAGCTCAAGCTGATGTTATCGTGGTTGATACCGCTCACGGTCACTCCATTGGGGTTGTCAAAACCGTTAAAGCCATCAAAGATAAATATCCGGATGTCCAGCTGATCGTTGGAAACATTGCTACCGGAGCAGCCGCTAAAGATTTAATCGAAGCCGGTGTCGATGCCCTTAAGGTCGGGATCGGTCCCGGTTCTATCTGTACCACTCGGGTTGTTGCAGGGATTGGGGTTCCGCAAATTACCGCGATCTTGGATGTGGTTGAAGTAGCCAAAGAATACGATATCCCGGTTATTGCCGATGGTGGGATTAAATATTCCGGTGACGTGGTTAAAGCCATTGGTGCCGGTGCGGATGTGGTTATGATTGGGAGTCTTTTTGCTGGTACGGACGAAAGTCCCGGCGAAACCATTATTTACCAGGGTCGAAGCTTTAAGACCTACCGTGGGATGGGTTCATTAGGTGCCATGAAAGATGGCAGCTCTGACCGATACTTCCAGGAAGGCCAGAAAAAACTGGTTCCTGAAGGCGTTGAAGGAAAGGTTCCCTACAAAGGACCACTTGCCGATACCGTTTACCAATTAGTAGGCGGCCTGCGTTCCGGGATGGGATATTGTGGAACACCAACCATTAAAGACTTAAGAGAAAAATCGCAGTTTATTAAAATCACCAGTGCGGGTCTGATTGAAAGTCACCCTCATGATATTTCCATTACTAAAGAATCACCCAACTACAATAGCGCTCAATTTTAGGAGAATTTATGATAAAAAAGCATTATCAAGATGAGATCATTCTCATTGTGGATTTTGGAGCACAATACAATCAGCTGATCGCCCGACGGGTGCGTGAGGCCAGAGTGTATTCTGAAGTTGTTCCTTATGATATCACCCCCGATGAGATTCGGAAGAAAAATCCCAAAGGGATTATCTTTACCGGTGGCCCTTCCAGTGTTCATGAAGAGGGAGCACCGCAATGTGATCCGGAAATTTACAACATGGGCATTCCGATTTTAGGAATCTGCTACGGTGCTCAGCTGATGGCTGAGCAGCTAAAAGGTGTTACCGATTCTGCGGATATTCGTGAGTATGGAAAAAAAGCATTAAACTTTGAAAAAGACTCGGTGCTTTTTAAAGGAATCCCAGATGGAACCACCTGTTGGATGAGTCACACCAACTATATTCAGACGATCCCCGAAGGATTCACGATCACCGCGACTACCGACTCATGTCCCACTGGTGCCATGGAATGTCATGAACGCAAGCTTTATGCAGTTCAATTCCATCCCGAAGTGGAACATACCCAATACGGAAAAGAAGTCTTAAATAACTTTATCTATGATGTTTGTGGCTGTGAAGGTTTATGGACCATGCAGAACTTCGCTCAGGAACAGATTGAAGCCATTAAAGAACAAGTCGGCGATCGCCGGGTTTTATGCGCGCTTAGCGGCGGCGTTGATTCGTCGGTTGCGGCGACCCTGGTTCACCAGGCCATCGGTGACAAACTGACCTGTATTTTTGTGGATCACGGCCTGCTGCGAAAAGATGAAGGCGATCAGGTCGAAGCGATCTTTAAAAACCGCTTTAACATGAACTTTATCCGGGTAAATTGTGAAGATCGTTTCCTTAGTAAATTGGCAGGTGTCAGCGATCCGGAGCAAAAACGTAAAATCATCGGAACTGAATTTATTCGGGTCTTTGAAGAAGAATCCAGTAAATTAAACGACATCGACTTCCTGCTTCAGGGAACCATCTATCCCGATGTCATCGAAAGCGGCACCAAAAATGCAGCCGTGATCAAAAGTCACCACAACGTTGGCGGACTGCCGGACGATGTTAATTTTGAACTGATCGAACCGCTGCGAAACCTGTTTAAAGACGAGGTTCGAGCTGTCGGTGAAGAAATCGGACTGGATCACGATCTGGTTTGGCGTCAGCCCTTCCCAGGGCCAGGATTGGCTATTCGAGTTATGGGCGATATCACCAAAGAAAAACTGGACATCTTAAAAGAAGCCGATTTTGTCTTTAGAGACGAAATTGCCAAAGCTGGTCTGGATGAAGAAATCTGGCAATATTTTGCCGTACTGCCAGGAAACCGAAGCGTTGGCGTTATGGGTGATGAACGAACCTATGACTATACCATCGGGTTAAGAGCCGTTACCTCGGTTGACGGCATGACCTCTGACTGGGCACGGATTCCTTTTGATGTACTGGAAAACATCTCCACCCGAATTGTTAACGAAGTGAAACATGTCAGCCGGATTGTCTATGACATCACCAGCAAGCCACCTTCGACGATTGAGTGGGAGTAATAAAACCAAACCCCGAAAGCCTTGAAAATTCAGGGTTTTCGGGGTTCTTTTTTACCGTCTAACTCCATTTTGAATTAAGTGGAGTAATATCGACCGTTCAGCGCTTCTTTTTTATTGCTGATTTTTATTAGTAATAGCTCGTAGTCAACAAGATTATGGTGGTATAATATGTATTATTTAGCTTCGCCTAAAAAGCAATTATGGGAGTGAAGCGAGAAACGTGAATTTGATGAATAAATAGGCGGTGATTTTAGAATGGAACAATTTGATGAGAATAAGAAAAAGCAAGAACAAGTAGAGGAAATATTGCTGATGCCTATTATATGCAATAAATTTATTAGGGGAACTGTTAGAAGAGGAAATTTGATTTATACTGGACAGAAATATTGCAATAGTGCTGATGAAGATATGTCGGATTTTGCCGTCGGATTTTATGAGATAATATATAGGAATATTATGAAAGTAGTGGAAAATCCCGGAAGTATTTTGGATAATACAGGGCATTTTATTGACAAAAATTTTGCAGGGGACACAAT
>JAKLQL010000288.1 GCA_022013395.1 Acetobacterium sp. | reverse complement strand
ATGGCAGCATTGTCAGTAGTAGCGACAATCCCACCAATTGAGATTTCATCATCATAAGCATAAAGCGCTTTGAGCTGGTTGGCTTTCAGATATTTTTGGATTGTTTTTCCAATTGGTAAACTTTGACGATAAGTGATCAGTTTATAACCAGAAAGCTCTTTAAGAGAGACCGAGCTTTTTTCAGAAAGAGGATGATTTGTATTCACCAGTAAAATCAGTTCCTGAGCTAAAATTGGATGGAATTCCAAATGGGGTTTGTTTTCAATAAAGGAGCAAAAGCCAACATCATATTTTTCAGATTCAATACCTTCAATGACCTGAAGCGTCATCCCATGAAAAACATTGAATTTTGTTTTTGAATCAACTTTTTTTAAGTAGCCATTAATGGACATCGGAAGAAAATCCCCGGCAAGCGTGGGGATGCATCCCAAATCAACAACACCACCATGAGAACCAGATCTTTCTTTGGCTTTTTCAATACCTTTTTCCAATTCATATAATGCTAAACAAACATACTGATAAAATTCTTTGCCATATTTTGATAACTTGATATTACGTCCATGACGTTGAAAAAGTGCGATGCCAAGCTCTTCCTCAAGTGAAGAAATGGAACCACTTAAACTGGGTTGAGTGATAAATAATTCTCGTGCTGCTTGAGTGTAATGTTCTAATTCGGCCAGCTTTTTAAAATAGTACAATTGATTTAGATTCACAGATAACCTCCGTTGATTGCAAGCATGAAACTTAACATAAAGCAGGTGTCGGATTGAGTTGTCAATGCTAAAGAGTTTGATCGTTTTAGAAAAAATAAAAGAATGAATACGATTGCACAAATGAATATAATTGAAGTAGATATTAATAATATCCTATCATAAATGACTGAAATTTTCCAGATAAAAGAAGAGAAAATTGAAAATGTTTAAATAAATATAAAATTTGAAGCGAGGAGAATAATAATGAATACTGCAGTTGGAAATAAGCGATGGAAAATTATTTTTCTATTAACCATTTGCTATGTAGTCTTATATATGGATCGGTCTTGCATGTCAATGGCGGGCCCAGCGATGATGAAACATTTTAATTGGAGTGCGACTCAATTTGGGTTAGTGTCGACAGCCTTTTTTATCGGGTATGGTTGCACTCAGTTATTGGGTGGCTGGTTGGCAGATCGCTTTGGTGGCGGAAAAATTGCGATGTTTGGAGCCCTTTGGTGGTCAATCTTTGTTTTTATCACACCATTTGGAGCTACCCTTGGTCTTATGATTGTAATTCGAATTTTAATGGGCATGGGCGAAGGGGTTTCTTTACCGGCGATGTCAACAATTATTGCCCAATGGATACCTAAAAAAGAATCAGGGTTAGCATGGGGATTCAGCATCATGGGGGTATCCATTGGGATTGCATTAGCGATGCCCCTTTCGGCCTGGATTATTAATGTCTGGGGATGGGAGATGGTTTTTCATGTTTTTGCTTTTCTGGCACCGATTTGGGTAATTATCTGGTGGAAATTCGGAAAGGACAAACCGGAAGAATTAGCGATGATCAGTAGGGAAGAATTGGTCTATATCCGTTCAGATCAGGGTATTCAGATGAATGAAGCCGGACAGGTTGTTAAGTTGACATCAAAAGACATATTTTCCACACCTTCGGTATGGACCGGAGCCATATCATTTTTCTGCACAAATTATTTATTTTACTTATTTATGACCTGGTTACCAACATATTTTGTCAAAGGACGGGGCTTTGAAATGGGAACCAGTGCTATTTATACGATGATGCCGTACATTGTTGCGACAGTTACCTACCCATTGGGAGGATGGCTAGCTGACAAGGCGGCACAAAAATTTGGGCACAATTTAGGCAGAAAACTTTTTCCCTTAATCGGAATGGTTGGAGCCGGTATCTTGCTGATATTGGGATCGCAGGCTTCTACTCCTGTAACCGCAGTAGCTTTTATTTCAGCATCAAACGGACTACTTTGTTTAACGATGGGCGGTTACTATTCCATGCCGATGGTCTTTTCAGCCCAGAATGCCGGAAAAATTACCGGACTTTTTGCAACCTGTGCAACCATTGGCGGGATTATGGCACCGACATTAACCGGTATCGTGGTCGACCATTATGGATACAATGTTGCATTATACTTAGGTGCGGGTATCTCGGTTTTGGGAGCGGTGATTTTATTGACAAGTCAGGTGCGACCAATAATTCCGATTGCTGAGCGAAAAACAAAAAATCAACAGATGATGGCAGAGAATAAATAAGCAGAAGCGACCTCTTTACTGAATGATTGTCTAAACAATACCTTTAGTAAAGAGGTCGCTTCTTGTATTTTGATGTTGTCAGTCAATGTAAATAAATGGATATACTCAGAGAGTCGCTTATTAAAAAATTATATGGTCAGATCGATATGTTGAATGGTTCCGGCGGAACCGTCTTCGTTGAGATAGATCCCGGTTCGCTGCAGTTGACCATTGGTCTGATTATCAGTGCCTTTCAGGGCAAAGCTGGTGCTGACGTTACCCAGATAGATCGCTCCGACACCTTTTTGACCAAGAGCCATCAAGACATCTTTGCCGGATGAATCTTTAGACCAGATTTGTAGTTTTTCATAAATGGCATCATTTTCATCAATCCAGTTATTGCCATCCTGATCGTATTTAGCCAGATCGTTAAATCCGTTGCCGCTTTGCGGGCCGAAGAGTTCACTGCCATCATTGATTTTGCCGTCATTGTTTGAATCCAGAGCCAGGAAACCGCTGCCGGGACCAACAAAGGAAATCTGATCCATGGTGCCATTGGCATCAATGTCAAAGGCATATTTTTCGGCGGTGACCGAGGCGCTGCCGGCATCGTAGTTAATGACCAGCGGGTCAACTTGCTGTGGTTGATTACCGCCTTGAATGTTAAGATTGGATTGGGACATAAATTCCCGACTGAGATTTAACTGCAGATCGATATTGATCTGCCGACCATCCGAGGTTGTGACCGATGCTTGAGCCTGAAATGAAGTGCTTTGGGATTCATAATGGGTGATGCTCTGATTGTATTCAAAGCCGCCACCAGAAGCACGGCTGGTAATGCTGCGGGGTTGCGTACCGGCTAAACCTTGAGCCCATCCGGCCGCGGCAGCTTGCAGTGAACTTCGAGTGGAATAGGCGTTCTGGATGGCCTGATCCATTTTGGGGTCATCCAGAGTCGCTTTTTTCGGCATCACGAATTTTATTTTTTTTCCGGTTAATGCTTCAATCATGCGCTTCAGTAAGGTTAGTTGTTGTTCTTCTTTGCTGGAGAGGGATGACGTTTCATCATCTGAGGGTACCGTTGATACCGGGGTTAGTGTGTTTAACTGCAGATCCCGAGCCTGTGCTGATATTTCAAGGGTATCCATTCCCTTTGCCGAAGAATTGGTTATGGTTGCCGTTTTAGAATTGCCCTGAGCATCCCAAGTTTTCAAGGATT
>JAKLQL010000287.1 GCA_022013395.1 Acetobacterium sp. | reverse complement strand
GGTAGATGTTGTTGTAAATAGTGAGGTGTGGTTTAGAGGCGAAATGGGAGACTATAAGAAAAAAAGAGCTATCCAGATTAAAGAGCTTAATGAGAGGGGAAGTGAACTATACATATGACAGATATAGCAGAGAATCCAGATAAGTTAACAGGAATGGAAATTGATGTCATCGGGGAAGTGATGAATATCAGTATGGGGACGGCAGCAACAGCCATGTCAACCATTTTAAATACAAAAGTTAACATTACAACGCCAAGAATTGAAACAATTGGAGTTGAAGCGTTTGAGTTCGCTTACCTTGAACCCGTTATTGGAGTTTTAATCAATTACGTTGAAGGTATCGAAGGTGCCAATGTTTTGTTACTGCAGGAATCAGACATGAAAAAAATTCTGTCGCAGTTATTTGACATGGACACCAGTGATGATATAGAATTTGATGAAATAAGTAAAAGTGCCATTGGCGAAATCATGAACCAGATGATGGGAGCAGCAGCAGGAGCCTTGGCTTCATTTCTGGGGAAGGTAGTAAATATTTCCCCGCCAGTGCTGTTGGATACAACCAATAAATCCAGTATCCGGGATTTATTCTCGCTTAAAGGGGATAATCTGGTTAGTATTAAGTTTGATCTAAGCATTGAAGGTTTGGTGGAAAGCGAATTTATCAGTGCAATGGAACCCGCTTTAGCTCGGGAAATTGTATCGATGTCAATGGGTGCCAGTGGGATGGATGACGAAGAAGAGGAAGTGGCCGCTCCGCCACCGCCAGTTCAACAAGCGCCGGTTCAACCGGAAGCCGCTTATCAACCGCCACCACAGGCAGCTTATGCACCACAGGCAGAACCAGCCCGGGTTGTCAAAAATGAGCCACCACCAGTGGCCTATGCGCAGCCTCAACAGCCAGTTCAGGTTAGCCCATATGAATATCGAAGTTTTGATCAGGATCAACGAACCAATAACATACCAGGAGACAATTTGGATTTGCTGATGTCAGTGCCAATCCAAATCACCGTTGAACTGGGTAAGACCCGTAAAAAGATAAAAGATATTGCTGAATTGACCCTTGGAAACATTGTAGAATTGGATCGACAGGCAGGTGACCAGGTAGATGTCATCGCAAACGGTCGATTGATTGCCCGAGGAGATGTTGTGGTTGTCGATGATAACTATAGTGTTAAAATAACTGAAATCATCAAAGTCAGAGAAAATTCTGATCAAAAAAAATAATAGAATAAATTTATCACAAAGAAAGAATGGATTAAGGAGAAAAAAATGAGTAAAATTTTAATTGTTGACGATGCGGCCTTTATGCGTATGATGATCAAAGATAGTTTAAAAAAAGGTGGTTATACCGACTTTATCGAAGCAGAAAACGGTGAAATAGCACTGGCAGAGTACAAAGAAAACCGTCCTGATTTAGTGTTATTGGACATTACCATGCCAGTTATGGATGGTATTCAGGCTTTACAAGCGATTAAGGGGTTTGAACCACAGTCAAAAGTCATTATGTGTTCAGCTATGGGTCAGGAAGGCATGGTTGTTGAAGCCATCAAAAACGGCGCTCTGGATTTCATTGTAAAACCATTCAAGGCAGATCGTCTGATCCAAACCGTCAATAGTGCCCTTGGCAAGTAAAAGAAAGTAGGTCCAAAGTGGGTATGAGTGATGTGTTTTCAATTATTCTGGCACTGGTAGGGACCGTTGGAGTCATTGTTTTAACCTATTACGGCAGTCGTTGGTATATTGAACGGTTTATCAAAAGACCGGGATCATTGTCTGGACAACATCACATAAAAGTAGTTGAAAGATTGATTGTTGGTAAAAACGGTTCAATCATCATTGTCGATATTCAGGGCGTGCAGTATTTAGTTGGGGTGACCGAGCAGAACATTCAAATATTGACAAGACTTGAAGAACCAATTTCATTTCAGAAAAAGCAGGAAATACAAAAAGAAAGCTTTTTGAGTATGGTGAAATCATTTTCTCAAAAGGAAAAACAGAATGAATGAAAAAATTGAGACGATAAAAAAAAGAAAAGCGACACTTAAAAAAGCACTAGTCATCATGCCGATACTTGCCATCTTGTTTTTTCTGACAGCAACAACAGCTCATGGTGCAGAACT
>JAKLQL010000286.1 GCA_022013395.1 Acetobacterium sp. | reverse complement strand
GTTGTGTCTTTTCCATTGAAGCCTCCTTCTTATCGTTTTGTGAATATTACATAATCTCTATTTGATCAAATTACTTTTACTTAATTTCTAAACAGTGAAAACGATTATATCCTTTACATTCGCCATAATCTATGTAATAATAATATCGTAGGATTAGGAAAAATACCTTAAAAAAAAAGTATTTTTACACAATTAAAAATGTTCAGGAGGTTTGTAATGAAAATTGTTGTTGACTGTGACGATGCTGCCATCGAATTTAAAAATGAGATTTTTAATTATTTAAAAAAGGCTGGTTATGATATCACCGATTTAGAGTATTCTGCAACTCATGATTGCGATTATCCTGAAATTGCCTTTAATCTTGCCGAAACGATCAGGAGTAAAGAATATGATCGCGGTTTTATCTTTTGTGGAACCGGTCTCGGTGTTGCTATGATGGCCAATAAGGTCCCCGGTGTTTTTGCTGGCACCTGTCATGATGTCTATTCCGCTGAACGGCTTGCTAAAAGCAACGACGCTAATGTCTTGACCATGGGGGCTCGGGTGATTGGCACTGAGCTGGCAAAAATGATTGCCGAAGCATGGTTAAAAAGTGATTTTCAGGGCGGTGGTTCAACCAAAAAAGTTGAAAAAATGCGTAGCCTCGAAAAAACATATTTGAAGTAGGTTAATTATGAAAAAGTTTTTACTCGGCACTAATTGGAAGATGAACAAAACTCTGGCTGAAGCGACTAAATATACTGATGAACTGATCACGGTTATTGAAAAGCATGCTCAGTTAGAAATTTTCATCATTCCCCCCTATACACATCTTTGGAAAATAAAAGAACTAATTGATTCGAAAAAAAGTGCTCTTGAACTGGGCGCTCAAAATATGCATTATGAAGATGCCGGTCAGTTTACTGGTGAGATCTCCCCAGTAATGCTCAAAGAAATTGGTCTGGATATTATTGAAATCGGCCATTGTGAGCGTCGTCAATATTTTAATGAAACTGACGAAACCGTCAATCTTAAAACATTAGCAGCTTTGAAACATGGTTTTATACCGCTGATTTGCATTGGCGAAAAGGCTGAAGACAAAAGCTATCATGTCTCAAAAGAAATGCTGGCCAAACAACTCAAAATTGCTTTGAAGAATGTTTCTCGCGATGCCATCGGCAAGTTCTGGATCGCCTATGAACCCGTCTGGGCAATTGGCGTCAATGGTACGCCCGCTGAAACGCCTTATGTCAAGGAAATCCATGACTTTTTAAGAGGTGTTCTCGTTGATCTTTTCGGAACTGCGGGTAAAGATGTTCCCCTTCTTTTTGGAGGCAGCGTCAATATTAATAATGCCAGCGACTATGCCCAGTTGGAAAATGTCGATGGCTTGTTCATCGGCCGCAGTGCCTGGGAACCAGATCTGTTTGAGGAAATTATGGTTGCGGTCGAGAAAGTGGTAAAGTAAGTTTTTATTTTAATAATAGACTTAAGCAAATCTAATTCGTAATTTTCCGGCGGCGTTTGACGTCCAGTCTGGGATCAGAGCCGGGATAATCCCGGCTCTTTTTGTTGGTTTTTGAATAAGTTATGTGTTCCTGACACCATCTAGTTCAGTCAGAATCATCTGGTAAATTTGACACAGCACCAACCCAAAATACAACGCTGTCCTTTTTGTTCAACAACCTCAAGCTTAGTCTTCTTTTCCTAAATTAATGTGCTTTTCAAAAAAAGCTTTTTCAAGAACTGCATATTCCTGATCGGTGCACTTTTCTTGACACATTAATTTGAATTCTCTGGATTTTTTCAGCATCCTTTCAATTTTCTGACACGGGTATTCAAAACACGAACGGCAATGTTTTACTTCATGTTCCCAGGTGCAATCGATCAAATTATAGGGACATTGCTTATTGGGATTGCAGCCAGGACATTTTATATCATCTTCTGAAACAATTGTATCCCGCCATCCCAGGCGGTACCACAATTCAGCAACCTGTTGTAATTCTTCTTTTGTATGGGCATTAAAACGGGGACAATAGGTGCAATTATCTCCGCATAAACTAATTCTATCCTGCATGGTTGTTCCTTTCTTCATGTTCTCCATTTTTTAAAACCGCAGTTCATTTTGGACTGGCAACTAGGATCAGGGGACAATTCTTCTGAGCATTATGTGCTTAGATCATGTGTTTGATTCCATCCACAAATTCTCCTTTTACATCATCACAATCATCAATGCCAATCCCACCCCAATCATCGGTAAAAAGTATTGGTATACCGTTCCAAAATGTTTGTCCTTCAGTAAAAGGTAAACCCCGTACCCCACAAGCAACCCAATCATGTTGTGGAAAATATCGTCCCACTCAAATAATCCTGTTCTGGTAAACAGTTGCAAACACTCCACCGAAACCGAAACAATCAAGCCAAACAGGATCACTGTATTCCGCTTTTTCAGGTCATCTTCATGTAAAATATTTTCATAAGCCCAAGGCACTAAAATCCCCACCGGAATAAACATCAGACAATTTCCCAGCACTTCCAATACAATTCTAAAATCATGGGTCGCAAAAATATATTGATACGACCAAAATGGCACTAAGTTATAGTCACTTTGGCTTTTTCCAGTTCTTGACAGAAACGTGTATAGCAATATCAGGTAGAGATAAAACCAGATCGCTGTTTTAAACCATTTTTCCGCGATTGTCCATTTTTCTCCATTAAGCACGAGCATGGTTGTTAAAATTAAGACCACCAGCATTGTTAAAATAATCATCTTCTGGCTGGAAAAGGGACCATTATTCAATAAATAATTAGCATAAAACAGTAAATCATTCATTTCTTAACTTTTTCATCAAAAATCACCTGACTTCAATCTTTTCTTCTTTCATAAAAAAACAGTGCTAAAAATAGGACCGGATGGCCATCATTATAGGGTGTAGTCATAGGGGAAGCTTTCGCCCTCAGTTCCGATAAACATCACATAGGATCCGGCGGTTACCGGAACGTCTTTAATTTCGCCGTAGAGGGTATCGTAGACAACCGCTAACGATGGATCGTAGATGACCAGACGACCACCCCCCCGTAAATTTATCCCAAAGCGGCCATCGGCATCGAGGCGCCTTATGACATTTTCACCGCTTTTTTCAATCCTGATTGTCTCAGCCTTTTGAAGACCAGGAATATCGGCAACATCCAGCAAAGTATGGCTCATCGCCGTCATCGTTGTTTTGCCGTTTTCTTCTTTGATGATGGGTTCACAAAGATCCCGGGCATAGGCTAGATTCATATATCCGGTGTTTTGATCCTTCAGAGGATACGGAGTATAGCTGCCATCACTGCCGAAATAAATAGTCCCGGGAAGTTCCGGGATGCTCCCGGTTGCTGCCGAAAAGGTGGTAAAATCAGTAGCACTGAGACTCAGCGGAAGCCATCGTTTGCCTTCAAAACGGCTGGTATCAACAGGATTATTGGCCTTAATGTCTTCGCCGATCACCGTCCCATAGGTAGTATGAGCCATCGACTGGAGGAGCAGTTTTTTACCAAAATTTTCTGAAAAGGACAGCCACTGATCATTCTGCATATCAAAATAACCGTCTCCCAGATAGGGATAGGTTGCGGCGGTCACAAAGGACTGACCATCAAATTGTTGATAAACTAGAGTGTTTGCCTGCTGATCAAAGTCAATTTTAATGACACTGCCGCTGGCACCATAGTATCCGGCAAAACCGAGAATGTCATTGGGAATAGCTGTCGGAGTGATGGTTTTAGCAGCGGTTTCATTGGCTGGGATGATCCCTTTTTCTTCTAACAGGGTCTGGGTTATTTTATCAGCAATCCCGGCGACATTGGCGGTGCCGGCAAAAATCAGGGCAATCGAAAGATTGGCTTCAGGGATCAGATAAAGCTGGGACGCGTACTGGAAGGTCGCCCCGTTTTTACCAATCACCGTTACCCCTTGTTCGGCAAAGGTCGGCACCGCCACCATATCCCAGCCCAGTCCGTAGTTGTCGGTGGGCGTTCCCGAAGGCACCGTTTCCGGGCCATACTGGGGACTGGTGTACTCGGTAAAGGAGGCTGCACTCAAAAGTTTATCACTTAGCAGGGCATTGCCAAATCGGCACAAATCGGCTGCCGTCGAGGAAATCCCCCCGGTACCGATCAAATTGATGATTTCCCGAGGCAGGGCTGAACCATCCTCGTTATTGTACTTTAAGGCAATATTATCGTTCCCATTCTTAAATGAACAGCTGCTGTCAGTCATATCGGCTTTTGAAAAAAAATGAGTCTCGAGGTAGTCGGCATAGTGTTGGCCGGAAATTTTTTCGATCAATACCTCCGCCAGGGTAAAGCCATCGTTGCAGTAAACACTGACCACCCCAGGGTCATCCTTTAAACTGCTATTGGCCAGATAGGCCATAAAGTTCGTCAGAAAATCAGGATCTTTTTCCGTTGCAAAACCGTTTGAGAGCATGGTCCCCGGCAGGCCCGAGGAGTGATTAAGGAGCATCCGCACGGTGATAACGCGATAGCGGCTGTCCTTCATGGTAAAGTCCGGCAGGTAGTCGACCACTGGTTTGTCGAGCTCCAGCTTCCCGGCTTCCACCAGTTGCATGATCGCTGCCGCCGTGAAGACCTTGCTGACGGAACCAATATTATATTGGGTATGGGTATCAACATCTTTGGCCGTCAGGCGATTGGCCTTGGAAAAACCTTCTTGATAAACAATTTTGCCATTTTCCATAATCGCAATGGTCGCACTGGCAGCCCCTCGGCCGCTGATTTCCTTCCATATTTCAGTCCGGGCTGTGGCAATGGTTTTTTCATAGGTCTGGCTCTGAGCAGCGTTTTTTTCACATCCCGAAAGCGGAACAAGCACCAACAATATACTGAGGATAACAACGGTTAAGCGTTTTTTTAACATTTTCTTCATTCCTTTCAAAAATCTTCAAGATTCTAACTAGTGATTTTTTCATACCCGAATGTGCTGATTTTATCAGTTTTTTTTTTTAAAAGCGCTTTATATGACGTTCAAAAAGTCCCATGTCATATTGTCTGGTTCATATTTTTCGTTATTAGTCAAAATAGATGCTACCACCGATGAATTCACGCAATATTGAATTAAAAGGGACTTTCTCCGTATTCATTGGCTCACAGAAGGATAGAATATTAAGCAGACGGTCCCTGGTTTTCGCATAGGGGCTGTGATCCTCTATTTTAGTTAAGGATGCTTCGGCAAACGTTCGCATGGCATTTAATTCGTAAAGCAGGCTCGAATTGAACATCACGTCCGATTCTTCCTGGAATTTAAACACGTTTTGATACTCCCCGCGCCGGACATTTTCCCACTGATCCAAGGTATCCTCGGGATGGGTCCCGCGGAATTGGTCGCCTCTGACAATGCGTCTGATCAGCCGAACTTCTGAACTTGGCACACGGTTTTCCAGGTTGAAATTTAATTGAAAAAGCGAACTGAGATAGACTTTAAAGAGCATGTTCCGGTTGATCCCTAAAAACAATACCGGATTCAATGCATGAATCCCTTCGACCACCAGTATTTCATCATGGCCAACTTTTAGTCGTCTTGTTTGGGTGGAACGATGGCCGGTTTTGAAATCAAAGATCGGTGTTTCAATCGTTTTTCCATCGATCAGTTCTTTAAGCTGCTGCTGTAAATAGGGGAGATCCAACGCTTCCAGGCAATCGAAATCTGGCTTGCCGTCCTCAGTAAGGGGCGTCTCTTCCCGGTTCACAAAATAATCATCCATCGATAGCGTAACCGGTTTTAGTCCGTTCACACTCAACTGGGTCGATAATCGTTGCGCAAAGGTCGTCTTCCCCGAAGAAGATGGTCCGGAAATCAGCAAGACCCGCAGGGCCCGCTGCTGCTGCAGAATCATCACGGCAATATCGGATATCTCCTTTTCATGCAGGGCTTCAGCCATCCCCAGCAGTTTCAGACTGGCGCTGCTGACGACAAAGTCGTTAACATCATTAAGCAACTCGATATTAATATTTTTCAGCCATTGCTGAGTCTTATCATACATGGCCGAGAGTTTATCCGGCGGAATCAACGAAATGTTGCAATCGCGGTCAATGTCTCCAAAGTCGACAATAAAACCGTCGGCATAAGGAATCACACAAAAAGAATCCATATTTTTAACGTTTGTTTCGCAGGGATAAATCATTTTCACAACATAGCCCTCGACCTGATAAAAGTAGTAGCCGCCCTGATGCTTCAAAAAGTCAATCTCCGGATTGCTCAAAATCCATTCTTTTAGTTTCTTTTCAATCTGATAGACTTCTCTGATTGAAATTGCGGAATCGGCAAACCGACAAAACACGCCTTCCATAATTGAATAAGCGGTTTTAAGCGATTCTTGAGGAAAAAGCTGCCGAATGACAATGATCAATCCAAGTTTACACGTTTGCCGGCTTTTAATCAGATGCGTTTCTCGCATAGCCACACCTTCTTTCGATGTAATTTTTTAAAATAATTATTTCGGATCTTAGTTTTTGACACTGGTTACTTTGTTTGTC